>JAHIOZ010000165.1 GCA_018894995.1 Patescibacteria group bacterium
GGCCGCATCGCCGACGTGCTGGAAACTGAGCCTGTGATCGAGGATCCGGTAAACCCGAAGCGGTTCGCCGAGCCGTTCGAAGGCCCCATCCTTCGGCAAGGCTCAGGGCAAGTCGAGTTCCGCCACGTGTCGTTCCGCTACCCTGGCGCGGAGAAGGATGTGCTGCACGACATTAGCTTCGTCGCCAGGCCAGGCCAGACCACGGCGTTCATTGGCTCCACCGGTTCGGGCAAATCCACCATCGTCAGCCTGATCCCGCGTTTCTACGACGTGACCGAAGGCTCAATCCTGGTGGATAGCACAGACGTCCGCCAGGTCACGCAGCACGACCTGCGAGATAAAATCGGCTACGTCCCGCAAAAGGGCACGCTGTTCTCTGGCACAATCGAAAGCAACCTGCTGTACGCCGACGAAAACGCCAGCGACGAGGCCCTGAGAGAAGCAGCCGACATCGCCCAGGCGACCGAGTTCATTTTCGCCAAGCCGGAGGGGTTTGCGGCCGAGATCTCACAAGGCGGAGTGAACGTGTCCGGCGGCGAAAAGCAGCGGCTGGCCATTGCCCGCGCCCTGGTCAAGAAACCGCCCATCTATATCTTCGACTTGCATTCCGCACTTCTAAAACAGGGTTTGAACCACCATATGCAGTGACTATTCAAGATTTTGTCTACTATATGTTGCGTAGTTCAAATGAGCTAATATTGACAGGGTTCAAGACTACAACATATAGTGGTTCAAGATTCCAATACCACTAAATGTGGAGAGAAGTGCGGAATACAAGTTCGACGACAGTTTTTCTGCCGTGGACTTCAAGACCGACGCAGCCTTGCGCAGGGCGCTCAAGGAGAAACTTGTCCTGAGTGTCGAAGGAACCGCCGCCAGCACCCTGCTGATCGTGACCCAGCGCGTTTCCACCATCAAAAACGCCGAGCAGATCATCGTGCTGGACGAGGGCAGGATCGTCGGCAAGGGCACACATCAAGAGCTGATGGAAGACTGCGATATCTACCGCGAGATTGCTTTGTCGCAGCTTGGCGAGAATGAGGCAATGAGGGAATGAGGCAATGAGGAACGAGGCAATGAAGGAAAAGGAAAGGGGAGCTGGTATGAGTGGGGGGCGCAGAGATACCTTGTCTGGTCGTGGCCCGATGCGCGGGCGCGGTCCCATGGGCGGGCACGGTCCGATGGGGATGATGATGAGAGGTGAAAAAGCCCATGATTTCAAGGGCACCATGATCAAGCTGATCCAATACCTCAGCGCGTACAGGGTATCCGTCGTCATCGTCATGATTTTCGCCGTTGCCTCCACCATGTTCGCCATCGTCGGCCCCAAAATCCTGGGCAGGGCCACCACCAGGCTGTTTGAAGGCGTGATGAGCCAGACCCTTACTTCGACAAAGCTCAGTACAAGTCGGCCAGGCTCAGGGCAAGTCGCTGGCAGCGGCTCCATTGACTTTGATTACATCGGTCGCATCCTCTTGATCACGGGGGGCCTGTACCTCCTTTCGGCGGCGTTCAGCTACATCCAGGGCTGGATTATGTCTGGCGTGGCCATGGACATCACCTACCGCTTCCGCCAGGACATCTCCCAAAAGATCAACCGCCTGCCGCTCAAATACTTTGACGGTACCAGCCAGGGCGAGGTGCTGTCCCGCGTCACCAACGACGTGGACACCGTCAGCCAAACCCTCAGCCAGAGCCTGACGCAGATCATCACCTCGGTCGTGACCGTGATCGGCGTGGTCATCATGATGTTCTCCATCAACTGGATGATGACCCTGGCGGCGCTGCTGATCGTCCCGCTGTCTGGCGTCGTGGTAGGGCTGATCATCGGCCGATCGCAAAAGTACTTCAAGCAGCAGCAGGATTACCTCGGCCACGTCAACGGCCACGTGGAGGAAATGTACGGCGGCCACATCGTGATGAAAGCCTTCAATGGCGAGGAAAAGAGCGTTGAGCAGTTTGATGTGTACAACGATACCCTCTACGACGCGGCGTGGAGATCACAGTTTTTGTCTGGCATGATGATGCCCATCATGATGTTTATCGGCAACCTGGGCTACGTGGCGGTGTGTATCCTCGGCGGCTGGCTGGCTATCAGGAATGTCATCACCATCGGCGACATCCAGGCGTTTATCCAATACGTCCGCTCGTTTACGCATCCGATCACGCAGCTCGCCAACATCTCGAACGTCCTCCAGCAAACCGCCGCGGCCGCCGAGCGCGTGTTTGAGTTCCTGGGCGAGGCCGAAGAGGTCCGCGAAACCGCGCACCCCGTCGAGCTGCAAACCGTGGAAGGCCGCGTGGAGTTCAAGGACGTTCGCTTCGGCTACAACCCGGATAAAGTCGTCATCCACAACTTCTCTGCGGCTGTCACGCCCGGCCAGAAGATCGCCCTCGTCGGCCCGACCGGGGCGGGCAAGACCACCATGGTCAAACTGCTGATGCGGTTCTACGATGTAAACAGCGGCGCGATCCTGGTGGACGGCCACGACGTCAAGGACTTCAACCGCCACGATCTGCGCCAGATGTTCGGCATGGTGTTGCAGGACACCTGGCTTTTCAGTGGCACCA
>JAHIOZ010000009.1 GCA_018894995.1 Patescibacteria group bacterium
AAAAAGTCAGGTATATGCTTTATTATGGGTTTGTTTGATTTTTCCATATTTGGAGAGGGGGTCTTAGACAATGGCTTAGCCGAAAAGGCTAAACATTCAAGGTTCTGCCCGCAGGCAGGTTCTTATATTATATATTGGGAAAGTCGCTTTACCTACATTTTACGACATTCTATATATTAATAATAAACCCTCAAAAGGGGGTGTCAACCCTTCACCTTGTGAATAAGGTGAAGGGTCAAGTACCTCCCCCGGGCTTATAACGCCCAGAAACGGCTAATAATGTATCTTGTGAATTATATTTAGTGATGTTCTAGTGAGAAAATAAGATTGTTTCTTGCTCTCCTTAAAATTTTAAAAAATATTTTATTTTAATTGTTCCCTATTATAATATCCCAATCTTCAAAAAACCCTCCCCCAACCATACCTCCCTACCACCCTCTAAAAGGCCTCAAAAGGGGGTTTCAGGGGTAGTAATATACCCCAAACCATCAAAAGGGCTTATTATAGAGCCCTTAAATCTGTCGCACAATGAGTATATATACCCCGAAAAATAAATTATGTAATTATAAAAAAAAGACCCCTGTTAAGAGGTCTCTGAGCCCTTGGGTATGAACGATACCAACTTTAGGTATTCAATATCAAGACCTAGGGTCTTAAGTAATCGGAGCAGGTTGCCTGTTTCTTCGTGCTCAGTGGTAATCAGACGCAGAAATGGCTGGTCTTTCCCGTACTGATCAACAACCCGGGAAGAATGATTAGTCACTACTACCTCGTCCACAAGAACGGGCAATTTGTCTTTTAGCAGATTGAAAATCTGCTTTGTTAAAATTTCTCCCCTACGGGGGTTTACATCATGAATTTCAATATTTGGCATAATTTCGTCTCCTTTCTTTTATGTTTGGGTAATCCACTTGAAAATCACATAGATAATCATCGCCACTACTATCATGACGATTATTGTACCAAAAAATCTATTCTCAAACTTCACCTGTCTGGCCGTTCGTGAATCGTAAGGATGTTTCATGATTTTTTCCTTTCATATAGGAGGTTTTAAATGTCAAACATCTAACTTAACAATATTCGTATTATATCATGCTATAATAATCTTGTCAATTCTTTGTCGCACAATGAGAATATTACTATTTGCTTTCTTGCGGTGCCTGGTTAAATATGTTGCTGAAAAGTCCTGAAATATAATTTTTAACCCTTTGCCAAATGGTTTGAGTGGCTTCTTTTGTCTGCTCTTTTATTTCCTCTTTAGCAATCTGCTCTCTTTTTTCAATTTCTGAGGTAACTCTATGTAAAATATTCTTATTTAAAAAATCTTCGCCTTTTTGCCAAAGTATTCTTCCCTGCCCTTCAATTTTCTGATACACATTTTGGCCTATCTTTCTAAAATAGGGCTGTTGACCCAGAACTAGAATTACCAAAATTATAATAATGAATATAAAACCTTTTAATATTCTAATCATTTTTTTCTTTTGCTTCTTTTATTCTTTGCAAGACCTTTTCTTTCCCTAAAATCTCGGCTACTTCAAAGGGACCGGCAGAGGATTCTTTGCCAGTTAGGGCTACCCTAAGAGGCCAAAGTAGATATCCCCTATTGGGCAGTTTCTCTGCCCCCAATAAAAGAATATTTTGTAGGTTTGTTAAATTCCAGTTTTGTTTTTTTATTGCAGACAGCATCTTTTCTAATTCTGAAAGGATAGACACAATCTCGGGCCAATCCATATTCTGCCATTTTAATAAGCCTTTTGGATAATTTAATTCTTTTTTAAAGAAAAAATCCACAAAATCTGTTATTTCTGATAACTTCTTAATGCGTGTTTGATAAAGTCCGATAATCTTTCCTAGAAATGAAGAAGATATTTTTTCTCCTGTTTCAATAATTTTGTAGTTCTTTGCAACCTTTGTTTTGTTGTTAACCGGCTCAATAAATTTTGCTTCTATCAAATACGGCAGACAAAATTCTGTCAGCTTCTCAATTGATTTTTGGCGGATGTAAAAACCATTTATGAAATCTAATCTTTTTTGGTTGAATATTGCTCCTGCTTTTTGTACATTCTCTAAAGAAAATTCTTTGACTAAAGAAGATAACGAGAAAATTTCTCTTTCACCGCCCGGGTTCCAACCCAAGAATGCCAGAAAATTAACCAATGCTTCGGGCAGATATCCCGCTTTCTTGTACTCCATTACCGCAACGGCGCCGTGCCTTTTGCTAAGTTTGCTCCTGTCTGGAGCCAAAATTAAAGGAATATGACCGTAAACGGGTTTTAGGAATCCCAGGGCTTCCTGGATTAGAATCTGTTTTGGGGTGTTGGAAATGTGTTCCTCGCCTCTTATTACATGCGAAATTTTCATTTCATAATCATCTATGGCGCCAGCAAGATAAAATAAAGGAGTTCGAATATCTTTAGCTATCACAAAATCCCCTATTAATTTTGTATCAAACTCAATTTTACCGCGGATTACATCTTGGAAAATAATCTTTTTTTCTTGAATTTTTAACCGAATGACAAACTTTTTGTCTGCCTCTATGTTTTTCTTAATCTGAGCGGCGGATAAAGAGGAACATTTGCCGTCATATTTTGGCGCCTGGCCCCTTGCCATTTGATCCTGTCTTTTTGCTTCCAGCTCTTCTGGACTGCAAAAACAATAATAGGCCTTATTTTCCGCTAATAATCGTTTTAAATATTTTTCATAAGTTTTAACCCTTTCGCTTTGACGATAAGGGCCGCAACCATTGTTAATATCCGGACCTTCGGTCCATTCAATCCCCAGCCATTTTAAACTCGCAATAATGTCTTTCTCAAATTCTGGTTTTGATCTTTCAACATCGGTATCTTCAATTCTTAAAACAAAACTGCCTTGTTTCTGTTTGGCAAAAAGGTAATTAAAAAGAGCAGTACGAGCACCACCAATATGGAATAATCCAGTGGGAGAGGGGGCAAATCTTGTTCTGACCTCGCCAGTTTCCATTAATTTAAAACGCTTAGCTTTAGGCATGTTGTTATTCTAACATCAGATATTCTAAAATGTTTCTCGCTGCTGTTTTTGCCGCCAGAGGTTTGGAAAATCTTAGGGCTTCTTCTTTCATTTTTTCCAAAACCGATGGCCTGGCAAACAAATACCTTATTTTCTCCAAAAAGAAGTTAGGAGTTAAATTATCCTGTTCCATAACAATAGCGGCACCGGTTTCCGCATAGGTGTAGGCATTCTTGGCCTGATGGTTTGCGGCGGCAGACGGAAGGGGCACCAAGATGCTTGGCACAGCTGTTGCCGCTATTTCAAAAATAGTGCCTGATCCCGCCCTGGCTATTGCAAAATCCGCTGCTTTGTAGGCATTTTTTAATTTTTCTTCGTCTAAAAACGAACAAGGATGATAATATTTCTCTAAGTTTTTATCTATTATAACTTGCGCCTCTGCCTGCACCTCTTTTATATTTTCTCTTCCGCAAATATGGATAATTTCAAAATCTTCCAAAAGGGTGTTTAAAACCCTTAAAACAAAATCATTAATAGCTTCGGCGCCCTGGGAACCGCCCAAAAACAGAAAAACCGGTTTTTCAAGCGTTAAATTGAACAATTCTTTTGCCTTTTCTTCTGAACCATCTAAGATTTCTGCTCTAATAGGATTGCCAATTAAAGTTATCTTGCTTAAATCAAAATACTCTGTTTTGGGAAAAGATGTAAAAATTCTTTTCGCCCATTTGCTAGCCATTCTATTTGATAAGCCCGGCACAACATCAGATTCGTGCAAAAAAATAGGTATTTTAAAAAGTTTGGCGCAAAAAACAACGGGCAAAGAGCCAGACCCTCCCTTGCTAAAAATAAGCTGGGGGTCTATTTTGGCAAAATAATAAAGAGATTGGAAAAAACTCCAGGGAATTTTAAATAAAATATCAATAAGGTTTTGCAAGGAAAAATACCTTCTAATCTTTCCGCCTGCGATTGTTTTTACCTGAACATCTTCTTGGGAAAGTAAAATTGCGCCAAACTCGTCTTTCGGGCCTATGTAAAAAAACCCTAAATCCTTCTTAGAATAAAGTTTGCGTATTTCTCTTATAATCGCGACCAAAGGGAAAACGTGCCCCCCTGTGCCGCCGCCGGTAAATAATATTCGCATGTTTTAAGATTTAGCGTGCCTGGCAATATTTAAAAGTATGCCCGCTCCTATCAATTCAGCAACAATATGAGACCCGCCGTAACTAATAAATGGCAAGGGAATTCCGGTCAAAGGCAAAAGGCCTATCATAGAACCTATATTAACAAATCCTTGTATAACTATCCAGAAAGTGATTCCTAAAGCAGCAAGCTGAGAAAATTTATCGTTAGCGCGTTGAGCAATCATTAAGCCAACCCACAAAAATGTTAAAAAGAGAGAAATTAAAAAAATACAGCCGATAAATCCCAATTCTTCGGCGATTATAGCAAAAGTAGAATCTGACATTGATTGGGGTAAAAACCCAAACTTTTGGCTTGATAGCCCAAGGCCGCGGCCACCCAATCCTCCAGAACCAATAGTAATAAGGGCTTGTTTCATTTGAAAACCTATCCCCATGGGATCAGTTTCAGGATGCAAAAATACAATAAGTCGAGACATCCTGTAGGTTTCATATTTTATCAATAGGGCCAAACCCGAAACAGCGCCTATAATTATTAGAAAACTATGCCATATCGGGGTGCCGGCTGCAAAATATATAACCAAAGCAGTGGCTCCAATTATCCCCAAAGTGCTAACGTCTTTTTGGCAAGCGAGCGCAATCGCAACTATTGTCAAAAAAACGACAAAAGGCAGAAAAACCCGCTTAAAACCATAACGGCTTCCGGCCGATGTGTCGCTTTTGGCACCATAAGACGATTTTCTGGTTTTTAATATTCCTGTTTCTCGACTCTGACGGCCTAAGCGACCACTTAACCAACTGCTTAGATATAGAATAGAGATTATTTTAAAAAACTCTGACGGTTGAAAACCAAATAATCCTAAATCTAACCAGCGGGTTGCCCCCCAAAAACGGCTGCCAATCTGGGGCAAAAGAAGCGCAATAAAAGCTATAAGGTTGGCTAAAAGCAAAAACGGCGATATTTTTCTTATAAAATTCAGGGGTATTAAAAAGCAGAATAATCCTAAAAGAATCCCTGGTAAAAAACCCCAAATAAGCTGATGAATTAAATAATAATTAGTTGTTTCAAATTTTTTTAAGGACGCTGGAGCTGAAATTGTGGCCAAGAAAGAGATTCCTGCGATTAAAAAAATAACTATAACAAAGAATAAACAATAATCTAAACGTTTTATCTTCATCTTAATTGTTTTACATATTTGATGAATTGTTCTCCTCTATCAAACTCGTTTTTAAAAAGATTAAAACTGGCTGCGCCTGGCGACAATAATACAATATCTCCTGTTTTTGCTATTTGAGAAGATTTTAAAACCGCTTCTTCCATAGAACTCACAGGAATAATTTCAACAGAAGATTTTAACTCTGCC
>JAHIOZ010000143.1 GCA_018894995.1 Patescibacteria group bacterium
ACGCTGTCAACGCCTCCTTTGCGGGCAGGCTCATCCGGCAGCAGTGGAATGGCATCCCGTTTGACGAGCTGTTGCGCAGACAACATGCCGATTTTTTTGCCATCTATCCCATGGTTGCCTTTCAAGGGCTTTGCGGCAGCGATAATCAGACCGTGATCATCGAACTGCTGCGCAATTTTTTCGGCGGACTGCCGTTCATCCAGCGAGTAAACGAATGGTACCAGAACCACAAGACGCTTTTTCTGGCCGTGCATCTGACCACCCTTGTCGCGCTCGGTGTCTTAACATGCAAGTTATGGGAATGACACGATGCTCAACTACCGTCTGCTGATCCTCGTCGGCATCCTGATCGCCGGTTGTGCCGCCCTGGGCCTCAGCCGCCTTGCTATCGACACGGACGTGGTGCGTTCGCTGCCCAACAACGAAAAAATCATCGCCGGCGGCCTGGAAATTTTCGAGGATCATCCCCTGCATGACCAGGTGGCGGTGGACATCAAGATTGACCGGGATGATCCGGATATCCTGGTGGAGTGCGGCACCCTGCTTGAACAGAAGATGAAAGACAGCAGACTCTTTGCCCAGGTCGGTACCGGTTCCATGAGTGCTCTTATTCCGCAGCTGGCCTTTCATGTGGCCCGCAACCTGCCGCTGCTGTTCTCCGCTGAAGAACTCCGGGAGATTGCCCCGCTCCTTGACAGTGAACGGATCAATGAACGGATCCGTAAGCTCCGTGAGGATCTGGGGGGCCTGGAGGGAGTGGGTCAGGCCGACTTCATCAGCATCGATCCCCTGGGTCTGAAAGATGCGATCCTGGCGAAAATGGCCTTGATGGCCCCCTCCCTGAACTCCAGGTTTTACCGGGGCAGCCTGCTCTCAGCCGACGGCCGCCACCTTCTGGTCACGGCCAGGCCACGTGCCGCTGGTACCGACACGGCTTCAGCCCAAAGCATCTCCGCGCTGTTTGCCAAGGCAGCGCAGGAACTCGCCGAGCAGTATGAAGCAAAGGGTGTGAAGGTGACCCTTACCCCTGTGGGTGCTTACCGTGCGGCGCTTGACAATGAGCGCATCATCCGCCATGATGTGGGAATTGCCCTGCTGCTGGCCACCGCGGGTATTGCCCTGCTGCTGCTCCTCGCCTTTTCCAGGCCCCTGATCGGTCTACTTTCCCTGGTGCCGGCCATCGCCGGCACAGCCGTGGCGCTGCTGGTCTTTTCGCTGTTCTTTCCTGCCATCTCGATCATGGTGCTCGGCTTTGGCGGGGCCATCATCTCAATCAGCGTGGATTACGGCATCGCCTATCTGCTGTTTCTTGACAGCCCGCAGGAAACAAAGGGTGAAGAGGCATCCCATGAGGTGAAGGCGGTCGGCATCATGGCGGTGGTGACCACGGTTGTCGCCTTTTTGATTCTGAGCTGCAGCGGGTTTCCGATCTTTACCCAATTGGGCGTATTCACGGCCATGGGTCTCCTGTTTTCCTTTCTCTTTGTCCACACGATTTTCCCGAAGATACTTCCGGCCATGCCGGCGGGCCGTCACCGCGACCTGCCCCTGCAGAAACTGGTCAATATCCTGTACAGCTCCGGCAAACCCGGCGCCGTTTCCGCAGTCATGCTGGCCCTTACCCTGTTATTTTTCGCCAAGCCGCAGTTTCATATCAGCCTGGACAGCATGAACACGGTCAGCCGGGAAACCGAGGCAGCCGACGCCCTGTTTACCGACGTCTGGGGCAAAATAGGCGATCGCATCTTTCTGATGAACACGGCTGACAGCATTGCCGCAATCCAGCAGGCCAATGATCTCACCTTGAGCCGCATTGAAGAGGATATGCAGAAAGAAAACCTGAGCGCAGCCTTTGTTCCGTCAATGATCTTCCCCGGCAGGGAAAGGGCGGCAAGCAATCTGGCGGCCTGGCGCAGCTTCTGGAACAGAGAGCGGGTGGCGCAGGTGGAAAAGGCGCTCAACACCGCGGGAGGCGCAGCCGGTTTCACCCCTGACGCCTTTGTCCCCTTTTACTCACTTTTTGATCCGGGATTGACGGCGCAGCCCCTGCAAATTCTCGACGAGTATTACAATCTGCTGGGCATTTCAAAAAACAGCCCTGCAGCAGGACTGATTCAGTTCATCACGGTGGTGCCGGGAAAAAATTACGATAGTGCGCGCTTTCTGGCCCGCTACGGCGGCGAGAACAGGATATTTGATGCCACCTTTTTCACCAAGCGGCTGGCCGGCATCCTCTTTTCAACCTTTACCACCATGCTGGTGATCATTGCGGTCAGCGTGGCCCTGCTGATCTTTCTGGTCTCGCTGAGTCTGCCGGTGACCCTTCTTACCCTGCTGCCCGCCCTCTTCTCCTATGTCTGCACCCTGGGGACCATGCGACTCATCCATCATCCACTGGATATCCCCTCCCTCATGTTATCCATCGTCATCCTCGGCATGGGCATCGATTATGCCATTTTCTGCGTGCGCGCCCACCAGCGCTACCGTGATATTGCCCATCCCTCGTATGTTCGTGCGCGCAGTTCGGTCTTTTTATCCGGCACCTCCACCCTGATCGGCTTCGGCGTCCTCGGCTTTGCCGACCACAGCCTGCTGCGGAGCATCGGCATCACATCCTCTCTCGGGATTGCCTACTCCCTGCTCGGCACCTTCCTTTTACTGCCCCCACTGCTGAATTTCTACTTTGCTGAAAATGATAGAAAGGGCGAAAGCGAGCCCCGGGATATCGCCCGCCGGGTCCGCCGCCGTTACCGGACGGTTGAGGCCTACCCCAGGATGTTCGCCCGCGGCAAACTGCGCTTTGATCCCATGTTTGCTGATCTGCCGAGAATGCTGGCCGCAAGAAAAGAGGTGAAAACCATTGTGGACATCGGTTGCGGCTACGGCAT
>JAHIOZ010000099.1 GCA_018894995.1 Patescibacteria group bacterium
AAAAATAGAGTCTATGCATAGCATAAACTAAATTTTTTCTCTTCGTACTATTTGCAAATTTTAAAATTTTAGTTTAAAAAATTATTGAAGAACAAATCTGATTTTTCTAATTCGCTTGCCCGAACAAATTTTTTCAAAATTTGTTCGGGTTTCGCTCATAAGAAAAATATTATGATTAAAGAACCAAAATATAAAATTTGCAGAAGATTAGGTCCTGGAGTTTATGAAAAATGTCAAACTCAGAAATTTACTCTGTCTGAACAAAAAAGAAAAGATACGAAAAAAACAAGAAGAAAACAAGTATCTGATTATGGGAAACAATTATTGGAAAAACAGAAAGTGAGGTTTACTTATGGTCTTAGAGAGAGACAAATGGTGAAATATGTTAAGAATTCCATGGCACAGAAAGAAACAACCGTTTACGACAAATTATTTGAGGTTATCGAATCCAGACTGGACAACGTTGTTTTTAGAATGGGATTGGCTGAAACCAGAGCAAAAGCGAGACAAATAGTTACTCACGGACATATAGTAGTAAATGGTAAAAAATTAAATATTCCTTCTTTTAGCGTTTCAATTGGGGATGTTGTTGGGATAAGGAAACAAAGCATAGAAAAACCTTTATTTGCAGGATTGGAAGAAAAACTTAAAGGTAGTAATATTCCAAACTGGCTTTCATTTGATATAAAGAAAAAGGAAGGGAAGATTGCAGGTTTACCAAAAGCGGGAGTAGGGGAGTCTTTTGACTTAAGAGCAGTGTTTGAATATTACAGCCGATAACAGAAATTTCTGGGCGGATATAGTAAAACACTTGCAAAAGAGCTAAAAGTATAGTATATTTTTATTAATTTTATTATTTAATATCTTATTTATTTATGTCTGACAGCATTTTATTACCTTCAAAGCCAAGAATCATCAAGGAGGATGATTTTAAAGGTGTTTATGAAATCGACGGTCTTTATCCGGGGTATGGTTATACTCTTGGTAATTCTTTGAGAAGAATAATTTTATCTTCTCTTCCAGGAGCTGCTATTACATCAGTTAAAATTGATGGAGTTGCTCATGAGTTTTCAACAATGGATGGTATAAAGGAGGACGTTATCCATATTTTGTTGAACCTAAAAAAAGTAAGAATCAAGCTTTCTTCAGAAGAACCGTTGGAACTGAAAATTAAAGTTAAAGGGGTTAAAGAAGTTACCGCTAAAGACATTATTGCTCCCAGTCAAGCGGAAATTTTGAATTTGGATCAACATATCGCCACATTAACAGACAAGAGTGCTGTTTTTAATGTAAATATGATTGTGGTTAAGGGTTTGGGATACATGCCTAAAGAAGAATTGCAAAAAGAAAAAGTTGAAATCGGTTCAATTTCAATGGATGCTTTTTTTACTCCCATCAGAAGAGCCAGTTATGAAGTTGAAAACATGAGAGTTGGCGATAGAACAGACTTCAATCGTCTTAGAATATTTATTGAAACAGACGGGACTATTACACCGAAAGAGGCCTTGGAAAATTCTGTTCATATTATGATAAAACAATTTCACGCAATCGTTGGTTTTAAAGAAGAAGAAATTATTGAAGAAACTGTTACAGACGAAAAAGAAGAAGAAAAAGAATCAGATACTGAGTTTTTAAAAACAAGAATTGAGTCTTTGGATTTATCAGTAAGAACTGTTAATGCTTTATCTACAGCAAATATCAGAACAGTCGGTGGTTTGACTCGAAAGAAAGAAAGTGACCTTTTGGATTTAGAGGGACTTGGTGGAAAAGGTTTGCAAGAAATAAAAAGAGCTTTGAGCAATTTCGGAGTAACATTAAAGAGTTAAAATGAATGAGGGGATAGGGTATAGCGTTTAGCATATAGTGAGTGAATTAAAATTTTAAAATTGAGATTTGTCAACCACAACCCTACTAAACCCTAAACCCTAAAAAATAAAATGAACCATCACAATACAACAAGAAAATTAGGAAGAGAGACTAAACAAAGGACAGCTTTGTTGAGGTCTTTGGCAATTTCTTTGATTTTAAAAGAAAAAATTAAAACAACAGAGGCGAAAGCAAAAGAATTAAGGCCTTTTATTGAAAAAATTGTAACCAAAGGAAAAGAGGGAACTTTAACTTCACGAAGAATGGTTTCATCTCGTTTGGGTAGTGGTGGGGTTTCAGCAACTAAAAAAGTTTTTGATGTTATCGCACCAAAATACGAAGAAAGAGAAGGTGGTTATACGAGAGTTGTTAAAGTTTCAAACAGACAAAATGACGGAAGTAGAATTGCTATTATAGAATTTGTTTAATTCTATAATAATTTTAAATTTTGTAATTTTTAATTTTTAAATAAATCTAAATTTTTAAATTTTAAAACACGACGAATTTTGCAAAGCAAAATTCGTCGTCGTAGTGTTTAAAAATTTGGTCATTAAATCTGCCTGTGTAGGCAAAAATTATTTAAAAATTAAAAAAATTAAAAATTTTAAACCCGTTTTTAGAAAAAGTATTTGCATAAAATTCAAAAATCAGTATACTTTGCAAGGTAATTTACAATAATATGGAACACACAATAGATGCAACAGAAAAAAAATTAGGAAGAGTCGCAAGTGAAGCGGCCATTTTGTTAATGGGTAAAAATAAAGCTGATTTTGAAAAAAATATTGTTGCGAGTGTAAAAGTAAATATTACAAACGCATCAAAGCTAAACATTGATCCTAAAAAGCTAGATAATAAAGAATACAAAAATTATTCCGGATACCCGGGAGGTTTGAAAATAAGAAAAATGAAACAAGTTATTGGTAAAAAAGGAGTTTCCGAGGTTGTTAAAAAAGCCGTTTATGGTATGTTGCCGTCAAACAAATTAAGAGCAATAATGATGAAAAATCTAATAGTTACTGAATAAATTAGAAAATTATGATTGAAAAAAAATCTAAAGATAAATATTTTGAAGCGGTTGGGAGAAGAAAAACTTCTGTTGCAAGAGTAAGAATTACAGAAGCAAAAGCAACTTCTTTTTCTGTTAATGACAAAAAGTTGGAGGAATATTTTAATACCAAAGAATTGCAAGCAGTAGCTAATGATGCTTTAAAGAAATCAGAAGTGGGTTCAAAGTTTTTCGTTTCAGCTATTCTAAAAGGAGGAGGAGTAAGCGGGCAGGCAGATGCTTTGAGACATGGTATCTCAAGAGCTTTATTGAAATTTGATGAAGAAGCAACAAAAAGAAAACTTAAAAAAGCTGGTTTTCTAAAAAGAGACCCAAGGATGAAAGAAAGAAAGAAACCAGGACTTAAGAAAGCTAGAAAAGCTCCACAATGGAGTAAACGATAAGATAAGCCCAGATTTGACGAATTTCTTCGTCAACTTCAAAAAAAACCCTTCGTCGTATTTAAAATACTCCTCAGGGTTTTTCTTTTGTTTCCTCAAACTTCATTCAAATCTGTGCTTATTGAAAAACACTCGCATTTGCGAGTGTTTTTGTTTTTATTCTCGTTTACTCCATTGCTAATAATACCATCCCCAATTAACCTCTTAACTGCTCCAATATCCAATCATACCCCAAAAGCTTTTTCATCGCGGTAACATC
>JAHIOZ010000100.1 GCA_018894995.1 Patescibacteria group bacterium
AGTGAAGTCGTTTTTGTTTGTTGGAAATTTTTTAAAAGTTAACTTTTAAAAAATTTCCAACAAACAAAAACGACTTCACTGGGGTTTCCCCCTAAATCTACTACATCTTAATTCAAAATAATTTTTTAAAATTAAAATTTGATATCTAAATTATACTTTATGTTTTTAATATAATAAACTATTGACTTGTGGTAATATAATGTGTATAATGGTGGGCAGATTATTGTAGAAGAATATTTCAAAAAAATAAAAAAACGAGAAGGGGAGATTATGAGAAACAAAAAGGTGAGAAAAAATTTTATCAGTTTTATTATTCTTTCTTTAGTTGCTGGGGTGATTTTGATGGCTGCTGTAAATTTTAGTCCTCTGTTTTCGGAGGGAGGACTTTTTTCTTTCGGTCACAAGGAGGAAAGAATCTCTATGGCTCCTGAGACCCCGGCAATTTCTACTACCTGGGAGTATTTAGGCGAAAGTGACGAAGGACTGGAAACTTTTGTTTCCATCAATTCCGATGGTTGCAGAGAATTTGCAACCCTAGGAGTTAATGAGATGATGATGGTCTACTCCGTAAACTGCGGAGTGGATATCTGATTTTTCACTCTACGAGTATTTTGAAAGCGGGCAATTCGTTGTCCGCTTTTTTTATTTCTCTGTTAAAAGAACATATGCTATAATGACACAATATTACTTAATCGTTATTTGAAATTTAAAATGACACAAAAAAAAATAATTAAAAAAATAATTTCTCCAATTTCCGCTCTTTTGTTAATCATAATTATTTTTTTTGCAGGTTTTTATTCCGGACAAAACAATGCGGTAAACAAAAATGAAATTGATTCTCTCATAAACAAAGAAAATGATATTTCAAACAAAGTGGATTTTTCTCCTTTTTGGGAAGCTTGGAATGTTTTGCAAGAAAAATATGTTGGGAACGAAGAAGTCAGTGACCAGGATAAAGTCTGGGGAGCCATTCAGGGATTGGCAAGTTCTGTTAATGATCCTTATACAATTTTTATGCCTCCTTCAGATGCGGAAATGTTTGAAGATGACATCAGTGGAAATTTCAGCGGGGTTGGAATGGAAATAGGAATTCAGGATAATATTTTAACTGTTATTGCTCCACTAAAAGAAACGCCGGCAGAAAAAGCGGGAATAAAAGCAGGGGATAAAATCATAAAAATTGATGGGGTTTCCACAATTGATTTTGGTACAGATAAAGCAGTCAAAATGATTAGAGGTGAGAGTGGAACCCCTGTGATATTGTCAATTTCTCGTGAAGGAGAAAATGAAATTTTTGAGATTACGATTGTGAGAGGCAATATAAATATCCCCACAATTAAAACGGAAATAAAAGATAATGTATTTGTCATAAGATTATACAGTTTTTCAGCGGTATCGCCTGAATTATTCAGAGAAGCTTTAAAAGAATTTATAGAATTTGACCAAGAAACCGGTTCCGGTAAACTTATTCTTGATTTGAGAGGAAACCCCGGGGGATATATGGAAGCGGCTATTGATATGGCGAGTTGGTTTTTGCCTTTAGGTAAAACTGTCGTTATTGAAAATTTTGGTAAAGATAAAAAAGAAACGGTTCACAGGAGCCGAGGCTACGATATATTTAACAAAAATCTTAAATTTGCTATACTGGTGGACGGCGGGTCAGCTTCGGCATCAGAAATATTGGCCGGAGCGTTGCAGGAACATAAGATTGCTACAATTGTAGGGACAAAAACTTTTGGAAAAGGATCTGTTCAAGAACTTGTAAAAATAACACCGGACACAGCTTTAAAAGTAACGGTGGCAAGATGGCTCACACCAAACGGCAATTCAATATCAAAAAACGGTCTGGATCCTGATGTTGAAGTTAAAATATCCGCTGAAGATTTGGAAAATGGCGAGGATCCACAATTAGAAAAGGCAATTGAAATATTGAATACCAGTGAGTAGTTGGTATTTTGTAGTGAGTAGAATAAATTTTTGCTTTGCAAAAATTTATTTATTCAGAAAATTATTAAATTAATTAATAAAAGTGTGAGGGTTTAGGGTAGAGTAAACGAAAATTTCCTTTGAAAATTTTAGTTTGGACTACACCCTAAACACTAAACCCTACACCCTAATAAAAAATATGAAAGTAATCCTACTAAAAGATGTACCAAAAATCGGTAAAAAATATGATATAAAAGAAATATCAGACGGTTACGCTTTGAATTTTTTAATTCCTAAAAAGTTGGCTAAGTTAGCAACTGCCAGTGGAATTGAAGAATTAAGTTTGTTAAAAGAAAAAGAAGAAAAGACCAAAAAAGAGAAAGAAGAAACTCTGTTGGAAGATATAAAACAATTGATTGATTCTACTGTTAAAATTAGTGCAAAAGCCAATAAAGAAGGTCACTTGTTTGCAGGAATTAGAAAAGAAGATATTGTCTTAATTATTAAAGACCAAAAAGCGTTAGATATTGCTCCTGAGCGTATTCTCTTAGAAAAACCAATCAAAGAAATAGGGAACCATATTATCGAAGTAAAAGTAAATGGGGAAAATGCAAAATTTGGTTTGGAAATTACAGCGTCAAAAGAATCAAAAGAATCAAATGAATAAAGAATAAAGAATTATGGAATGAAAACGACGGATTTTGGCTAAAGCCAAAATCCGTCGTTTTCGTTAATTTTCTTTAATCTGAAAATAAATTTTGTTCAAAAAAATAATACCAAAATTTTTGCGGTCGTCAGAATTTTGGTATTATTTTTTTGTTTTAAATTTGTTCGGAATTTTTAATTTCTAATTTTCAATTTCTAAAACGAAAACAAAAAAGTACCTTGATGCTCTGCATCAAGGTACTTTATTTTTTACTCCAACATACTTTTAAAAAGTTCAGGGATTATGTCTACTAATGCTTCTATATTCAAAAACCAAGGCATATTATTTAACATTAACTACTTTTTTAATTTGAACGGAACCGTCAAATTTTTTCTTTCTTTTTTGACTGAATTTAACTTTTCCTTCTTTTAAGGCAAATAATGTGTGATCCTTTCCGGTTCCAACATTATCACCACCTAAAATTTTAGTTCCTCTTTGACGCACCAAAATAGAACCGGTCTTTGCTTCCTGACCATCATATAGTTTTGTTCCTAAAAATTTAGGATTTGAATCTCTTAAGTTTTTTGCCGAACCACCGGCTTTTCTGTGTGCCATGACTGATTTTTAAGGAGTGAAACGACTATAAAAATCGTCACCCTGTTAAATTCAAATTTTGTAAAAATTTGAAACTTTTAATTTTTTTGAATAAAAATCAAAAGTTATTTAACATGGGTTATTCCTCCGATTAATTTAATAATTCTTGTGCTATAATGCAACTTAATATTATGAAAGAAAGTATAAAGTATTTAAGTAATAAAATCAAGTTATCGGGAGATTTAATCAATAACCAGGATGTCTTTTTAGTGATTGCCATAATTTTGGTTAGTTTGGCTTCTTTTGGACTCGGAAGACTCTCAAAGACTGACGAACAAAAATCTCCTTTACAAATAATTTCAAGTCAAAACAAAGCGCTAGCTGAAATTTTACCGGAGTTTAATGATGCCGGGCAACTCGCACAGGCAAGTTTACCTTTGCAAACAGGGAAGTATGTGGCTTCAAAAAGCGGAACAAAATATCATTTGCCGTGGTGTTCCGGAGCGCAAAGAATAAAAGAAGAAAATAAAGTTTGGTTTGATACGAAA
>JAHIOZ010000180.1 GCA_018894995.1 Patescibacteria group bacterium
AAACTCAACCCATTCTCCTTCCCCCATTTTTCAAAAGCAAAAGCGATCTTGTCCAAATCATGCTTCTGCTTCAGATGTCCGTGTTCGTCAAGTTTTCTCTCTCCTTTTTCATCAGTTTCATAAACCTCATCCCCTGAATTATCCTTGCCGGAATTTTCGCTCACCGCCATAAAAATTTTATAATCATCAACCTTTGGGTTGATTTTATCATCCCATTTCTGCACGAACAAAACAGAAGTTTTTGTTCCCGTGTGCGGTTTGAAAGTGTTGCCGTCAAGCCCGACCACAGCCAAAAGGCGCGCACATTCCAATATAAAATCCCTTATCCTTTCATCGCTCGTATTATTAAACCTGCCCTGCGGCAAAACAATCGCCATTCGCCCGCCCGGTTTCAGGAAATCCAAGTTCCTTTCAATAAACAAAATATCCCTGGAAATTTTATCAATCTGTTTGTCTTTTTTATACGCCGTTTCATAGCAAGCCGTCATTCTTTTATCTTTAACATCTCCGGCAAAAGGCGGATTTGCCATTACCAAGTCAAAATTAAATTCTTTCGGATTTTTTCTGTCTTTCGCCAAGTCCAGTAATCTGTAAAATCCTTCCAAATAAGTTCTGCTCCATTCCCGATCTTTCAATTTTTCTTCCCATCTTGAATAATCCAAAGAGTTCAAATGCAAAACATTCGTTCTGCCGTCGCCGGCGATCATATTCAGCGTTCGTGCGACGCGAACCGACTTTTCGTCAAAATCAATTCCAAAAACTTTCAAGACATATTCTTTCTGCTCTTTCGTCAGTTTCTGATTGGAAAAATTGCTAAAATTCGCTTTGCCTTGATTGACAAGTTTTTCCCAGACATTAAAAAGCGTATGCACCGTGAACCCGCAAGATCCGCAAGCCGTGTCTATCATATATTCGCTTGGCTTCGGATTAAGCATATAAACGCACATATCAATCACATTTCTTGGCGTGAAATATTGCCCCTTTTCTCCTTTGGCGGATTTGTTGACCAAATATTCAAAGGCTTCATCAATCACTTGCAAATTGGAATTGAAAAGTTTTACATTCTGCAAAAACCCGACGCAGATTTGCAGATGATTTTCGTCCGTAATTCGGAGCGGTTCGCCTTTTTCAAAAATTCCCGGCCATTTTTCTTTTGATTTCTGAAAAAGCGTATTGATAATATCTTTCGTGTGGTGCGCGTCGCCTCGGCTTCTGAATTCCAACTGCCTAAAATCGCCGTTGTCAATTTTCGCTAAAATTTCCTTGTCTTTTAATTTTGGATTTTCATTTTTAATCCTCTTGAAATCCCGCTCAATTATTTGCCTGTCCTCCGAGCTTTCCATTTCGTCGTAAAGCTTGATAAAAATCAGCTTAAAAACTTCCTCAAAAACATCAACGCCGGCGTTCGCCAAAACTTCATCTTCCATTTCCTGAATCAAAGTTTTCAAAGATTTTCTTTCTTCGGCAAGCCGATCTTTTTGCATCAGCTCAAGATAAGTGAAAATTTCATTTTTTACATCGTCTATTGTTTCGTTCGCTTTCGGAATATCGGAAAGCGGCTCAAAATAATTCGGATCCAATCTTTCATAATAATTTATTTCAACTCCGTTTGTCCAAACCGCAAGCGGCGCGCCCGTGGCGTTCGTGTAGCTTTTCAACTGATCTTTCCCGTCTTTTGCTTTATGCTTTTTAATTTCCAAAACGCAAAAAACGCTTGTTTTGTCTTTTTTATTTAAAACAATAATATCTGCCATCTTCTTTTCCCTGCCGAACGAAATCGCGAATTCAACCCTCAACAAATCCGCGGGATAATTATATTCATTGAGAAGTTTATCCAGCATCAACTGCCTGACAATTTCCTCCGGTTTCGCCTGAACTTCACTTTCTCTTTTCAGGCATTTGATAAAATGCTTGCCGCCTTTCTCAAAAATGCTTTTTTCAATCCGATCTATACTTTCCGCGGAAAAAATCGTCAAATCATATTTCCCGCTTGATTTTATAAGTTTTGATAGATTCATAGTTTTTGCTTTAAATATTTAATTCACTTAATCTCTGGTTGCCATTAAGCGTGCCATAATTATTTAATATTATTTATTTAATCTAACTTTAATTTACCATTTCCCCCCAAAATAATCAACCAAAAATAAAATACTGATTTTAATCAGTATTTTAACCAATATTCCGCC
>JAHIOZ010000101.1 GCA_018894995.1 Patescibacteria group bacterium
CGTTTTCATCGTTACCATTTCGTATTTATTCGTATCATTCGCATAATTCGTATATTGGTATGTTTATCTCGTTTTTTCGTATCATCCGTCGTTCTAAAAACTAAAAACTCTTTAAATTTTGAAAAATTTAAAGCAACGACGAAACTAAAAACTTTTTAAAGTATTCGGATTATACTACCAACTACCCACTACAAACTAACTTGTGTTATAATAAAGCCATGAATAATAAAATCATTTTAATTGCACTATCTATAATTATTTTGTCAGCGGGAATTTACTATTATTTTGATTGGAAAAATAAAGGAGATGGTTGTGTTCAAGTTATAACTTACGCTCAAAATCCAAAAACAGGAGAATGTGAGATTTTTCCTAATCCTTGCGTTGTTCCTAAAAATTGGGAAGCTTGCGAAGTTAACAACTTCGAAGATTGTGTAAAAATGGGTAATCCTGTTATGGAAAGCTACCCTCGTCAATGCCGTTCGGGAGAAAATGTTTTTAGTGAAAAAATAGCATCTATTCTTTCTCAAAAAGATGCTTTAGGAATAGCGCAAAAAAATAAAGAATGTTCCTCTGTAGGTGTTTTAACAGATAAAACTAATTATAATGAAATCACCAAAACTTGGTGGATAGACTTGGAAAGAAAACCGGGATTGGAAAGTGATGGTTGTAACCCAGCCTGTGTTGTAAATGAAGAAACAGAAACAGCTGAAGTAAATTGGAGATGCACCGGCTTGATATTTGAAAAAGATTAAATATTTAAAACAATCCAGTATGTTTAAAAATCTAAAAAAAATATGAAAATAAATACAAACATGAGTTATTATCAAAAATTTTTGTTGTTAGTTATTTTTTTAGTTGCTCTTTATTTATTATTTCCAAATAAAATTATGCACGATCAAAATTTACAAATTACGAGTTCTGCTTTTCAAGACAATCAAACTATTCCTGTAAAATATACTTGCGATGTGGCCGAAAATACAAATCCCCCTTTAAAAATTTCCGGAATTACGGAAGGTGCCAAAAGTTTGGTTTTAATAATGGATGACCCTGATGCTCCTGCAGGAATTTGGGATCACTGGGTAAAATTTAATATTCCGGTTTCCGGTTCCGAATTTAATATTGAAGAGGGAATTGAGCCGGTTGGAATTTCCGGAGTTGGTACAAGTGGCAACTCTGGTTATTCCGGTCCTTGCCCCCCAGACAGAGAACACCGCTATTTCTTTAAAGTTTATTCTCTTGATGAAATGTTAGATTTATCCGAAGGAGCGACAAAGAATGAAATTGAGAAGGCAATGGAAGGTCACATCTTGCAACAGGGAGAACTGGTAGGTTTGTATATTAGACCTCTTGCAAAACCCTTTCCTGCCAATAATTCCTAAAATTTAGTGTAAACATCTTTTTCTCTAAAAACCTTATCCAGATAAGCTTTTTCTCAAAAAAAAATGTTTCCATCTAAATTTTAGGAATTCTAACAAAAGTGGTTTTGCAAGAGGTCTAACAGAAATTAAAGCAGATTAAACACAGCAATACGAGTTGTAAAAATGTTTTGTCTTACCTGAGTTGTTGATTAATTTTTAATTTTGCATTGTCATTTTTAATTTTGATTTTTGCATTTTGAATTTGAAATATGTATATAAAAGTAAGAGTTTATCCAAAATCAAAAAAAGAGGAATTCAAGAAATTGAAAGTTAATAAATTTGAAATTAGAGTGAAAGAAAAAGCCGAGAGAAATATGGCAAATACCAGAGTAGTGGATATTTTAGCCGAATATTTTAAGATAGGCAGAGGTAAGGTTAAACTTGTCGCCGGTCATCAATCTCCAAGTAAAATGTTTAGCATAGGAATTGATGAATAAAAGCATTGAATTTGTCGACGAAAAGCAAAGTTTTTCGTCTTTGCGAGCATGACACCATTTTTTAGTTTTTTGAAAAACAAAGTTTTTCAAAAAACTAAAAAATGGTGTCATGCGTGGCAAACCGGCACATTTCGTAATTACAAAGTAAAAGTATTTTTTATCAACTTTATCAACTTTATTAGTTTACAAATTTATTTATAATAAATTATGAAAAATATAAAAATAAAAGGTCTTAACATTGAGATGACAGAAGCTATCGAAAGTTATTTTAAAAATAAAATGGATTCTTTAGATAAATTTCTTGATCCTAACGATGAGAGTATTGAATGCGATGCAAGAATCAGCAAAATTGCAGACAATCAATCAGGAGATATTTTCAAAGCAGAAGTTAGTATCCACACAGCCGGAAAAAATTTCGGCGCAGTTTCGGAAAAAGACAACTTGTATTCCGCAATTGATGATGTACAATATGCAGTTACAAGGAAAATAACTTCATATAAAGACAAAAAAAGAAGTATTTTTAAAAGAGGTGCAACCGAATTTAAAAGATTATTAAAAAAATTTTATTAACGACATAGAGCGAGAGCAATAAAAGAATGTAGCAAAGCGAAATTCTTTTATTGCCGAGCCGAGGAGTTAATATAAGACGAAGTGCTTTTACTAATTAACAATTGCTGTTAGCTATAAGCTGTCAGCTGTAAGTTTTAAATAAATAGTATGTCAAAAGAAAATTCAATTCAATGGGTAGTGTATATAATTTCGTTTTTAGTAGTAGGGGTAATTATTTTATTTAATTTTATGGGAAATTTAACACAAAATGAAGTTGGTAATACAAAAACTGCCGTATTAACAACCAATATGGGAGTTATCGAAATGGAATTGTTTGTAGACAAAGCTCCAAAAACCGTTGAAAATTTCGTTAAACTTGCGCAAGAAGGATTTTATAACGGAACAAAATTTCACAGAGTTGTTGCCGGCTTTATGATTCAAGGAGGTGATCCTTTGAGCAAAGATGATGCCAATGTTAATTCATGGGGAACAGGAGGTCCTGGATATTCTTTTGAGGATGAAATTGATGCTGAAAATTCAAACATTACAGGAACTATTGCAATGGCAAATGCAGGACCTAATACCAACGGAAGTCAATTTTTTATAAATGTTGCTGACAATAATTCTTTAGACACAAGACACACAGTGTTTGGAAAAGTTACAGTCGGTATGGATGTTGTTACAAAAATTAGTCAAGTTGAAACTAAAATGAATGTTCAAGGAGAAAAAAGTTTGCCCGTACAAAGCGTAATCGTGGAAAAAGTTGAGATCAAATAGTTAGAAGCTTGCTACAAGTAGATTATAGCCAGTAACAACTAAAAAATTCCAAAGACTTCAGTCTTTGGAATTTTTGTTTTTTATTTACTTGGAAATTTCGGAAATTTCAATAATTCTTTTAGCCAAAATATTTACTGAGACAGTTTTGTCTGCTGGAATTTTAACTAAAACTTCCAATGCTTGATCGAGTGTTTTTGTAAGAGATGCTACAAAACAAGACACATTTTCCTTATAATTCGATTGATGTAAACCTATACGAAGAGTGTTCACTGAAATAGATTTATCTTTTAAAAATTCTTTTATACAATCTTCAATTTCTTTATCTGGAACAATGCCTACCATTACCAACAATTGAGAAACAGATAACTCGCCAGTTTTAATGGATTCTTTCAAATAATGATACTTTTTCATTGTAAAGCCTCCTTAGGATATTATTTGATTTTTTAACAAATCTTAGAAAAGATTATCATAGAACAAAATAAAATGCTATAAATTAAAGTTTTATAAATTTCTGAAAAAATCCTGATAATCCATTTCTTTTTTTCCTTCAGGTAGCACTCGGGTGAAAATAAGTTTTTCTTCTTCAATTTTTGCATCTTTTATTATTACTCTGATTTTTTTGCCGTTTCTTTCAGCAAAAAAATAAGGATTAAAATTTTGAAGAGCCAATATTTTTCTGTAATTTTTTTCCGGATTTTCATTCAAATCAATAAAAGCTTCTTCTTTATTTATTTTATTAATATAGGTGGCTTTACTGTGGTCTTGCTCTTGAATTTTTATTTCTCCTTTAATCCATTTAGGAATTATTTCAACAAGCATTTGTCCTCCGATTTCCGCCATTACATTTTCAAGTTCATCAATTTTAATCGGCCAATTCGGTGTGTCTAATTCTTTTTGCGCGAGAATTGGTCCGTGATCCATTTCCGCATCCATCAACATTATTGTCATTCCGGTTTTGTCTTCAGTAAGAATAGCGGATTGCAACGGTGAAGCTCCTCGCAGGCGAGGAAGTAGGGAAGGGTGAATATTAATTGTGTTGTATTTTGGAATATCCAAAACCGCTTGCGGAATTATTTTACCGTAGGAAGCCACTATAAATAAATCCCAATTCGTTTCTTTCAGTTCGTTTAAGAATTTTTCATCTTTGAGTTTTGTCGGTTGCAAAATCGCGACATTATTTTTTTCCGCCCAAATTTTGGTTTCGGGGGGAGTAAGCAAAAGCTTTCTTCCTTTTGGTTTGTCCGGGACCGTAATGACCAAACTGGGAGCAAGCTCCGCCTCTTTCATTTTTTCTAAAATATTAACCGAAAACTCCGGTGTTCCAAAAAAAGCAATATTCAATTTTTGATTTTCTTTGTTATTCATAATTATTTTTGCGTTTTGTTATTATAATTTTTTTATGTTGTTTATTATTTTAGTGTTTAATAAAATTCGACAGTTGGCATTCTGGTATTCTGCAGAATACCAGAATGCCAAAGTGTTAAAATGTTTTGAAAAAGTTTATAAATTTTTTACCATAAGGGGATAGTGAATGAGAAACTGTATTATTAATGTATTTTTTATTTATTAACCCCGCATGTACTAATTTTTTAGTATGTTCTGATATCGTTTTATAATTTGCATTTAAGGTTTCAGCTATTTGTTCAAGTGAAAGGCCACTTTCCTCATTTAAGAGTAAAAGTATATTTATTCTCCAGTGATTAGAAACTCCTTTAAAATGTTTTTCAAGTTGTTTCCCAACATTTTGTTTATAATTTTGTGTCATGATAATTAAAGTGTAACTATTCTGGTATTCTGCAGAATACCAGAATAGTTATTTTTGTTTTATTTTTTCGGTTTGATTTCTTGGATGTCTTTTGCTTTTTCTGTGAAGAGAATTCCATCTAGGTGGTCGATTTCGTGTTGAAATACTTGTGATAGTATTCCGCCGGCTCCTCGGGTAAATTTATTTCCATTTTTATCATAAGCACTGATTGTGCAATTAATTGACCTTTCCACTTTTCCAAAAATTCCCGCGACACTCAAACATCCTTCATTCATCCATTTTTTCTTTTTTGATAATTTTATAATTTCGGGATTTATAAAAAGAAAATCTTCTTTTTTTGGTTTTCCTTCGGTATTTTTTATTTTATAAGCTCTTGGTGACACTATAAAAAATCTTAAAGATTTTCCTACTTGAGGAGCAGCCAAAGCCACACCGTCTTCTTGTTTTTCCAGAGTTTCTTTCATTTCTTCAATCAGCTTTTTAAATTGAGCAGACTGAATATCCTCGGAATTAACCTCTTTTGTTTTTTGTTCCAATATTTTGTTTCCTTTTTGAAGTATTTTAAGCATTTTTAAAGACAATTACATAATTAACTGCATATCGCTATTATAATCAATATATTGGCTTAAGAAAAGCTTTTTTATTGTAATAGCTCACACCTATAAACATCAAACTCATTAAAAACGATAACCGACATTAGTTAGTCTGGATCGCCACACTTCTCCGCTTCGTTCCGAAGTTCGCGAAGACGAAATGCTTTCGGCATTTCGTCGACGGATTTTGCTCCGCAAAATCCGTCTTCGCGAGGTTTTTTTGAAAGAATTTTTTTGTATAAAAAGAACGGTCGTTCTTTTTATACAAAAAAAATTCTTTCAAAAAATCTATGGTACTCTAAATTACGAAACTAATTTTTTAA
>JAHIOZ010000102.1 GCA_018894995.1 Patescibacteria group bacterium
AGTGGTATTTTCTAATTTTAAATATATAATTATGTGTAATAGAATAAAATTGATTTTTAAAAAATCAGTTATCGCTCGGTGATAATATAAAATAATAAAATGAAAATATTTAATGCAAATTTAATTTTTGGGTTGGCTGTATTCTCTGCTGTTGTTATTTTCCCCAATAAAGTTTTTTCGGCCGGACTTGTGCCGGACTGCGGAGATGTTTATGCTTGTAATTTTTGTGACTTCATTCAACTTATCAACAATATCATAAACTTTTTTATATTCCTCAGTGTGCCGATATCCGTAATAATTTTTGCCTGGATTGGTTGGACTTTGATTGTGGAAGGAAACAAATCATCGGCCATATCATCAGCAAAAGACCGGTTCGGGGCATTACTTAAAGGCTTGTTTCTTATGCTGTCTGCTTGGTTGATAGTAACAACAATAACCACAATGTTATTAAAAGAAAGTTTTACCGATGTGATCAAAGGAAATTATGATTGCAGTCGTTTTCTGTTATTTGAACCCCAAGAAGAAATCACTTCTCCAAGTTCTGGAAATCTCCAAGTGGTTCCCCAAACATCGGGAGGAGAAGTTTCGTCAGAAGCTGAAAAAATACTAAAAGAAAATTCCATCAGTTTGTCTTCTTCCGGAGATTGTTCTTACAAGTTTGCAAGCAACTGCACTTCTTTGGAGGGAATTCAAGCCGATACAGTGGACGGAGTGGTTAATCTTGCAAACGGTTGCAAATCAGACGGAACAGAATGCAATGTTGTCATAACAGGAGGAACGGAAATTGGTCATTCTCAAGCGCATACCGACGGGAAAAAAGTTGACATAGGGAAAAATGATCCTAACTTCAATGCATTTATGGAGACTGTCGTTTCAGAAACAAAAGGAGAAAATATTTCAGCCGGAACAAAATATTCCAATGTAAAATACGGAAACGCAACTTACACCATCATCAATGAAGGCGACCATTGGGATGTTGAGGTAATTGGAAGTTAAAAAAACTAATTTCAAATAATTAAATGTGTTTGATTTTTTAAAGAAACGGAAACAGGCGTGGAATTTTTTAATTTTTTTGAAAACTTTGTTTTCAAAAAAATTAAAAAATTTCACGCCTGTTTTCGCGACAACCCAATCGGCAGTTAAACAAAAATAAATTGTTAACTGATGATTGTTTTAAAAGCATTATACAAAACTTTAACATTATGAGTTCCTTTGTAAATCGGAGACGGTTTTTTATCCAGTTTCAAAAGATTGTAAACTGCCGTTTGAGCAGACCTGACAGAATATTCCACAGTAAAAACGACATCATTTGGAATTTCACAATACTGCCCCAGAAAAGCGAAATTAGCTGAATTTTTTGGCACGACCTCCGGTCTATCCCCTTTTTTTCTTGGTAAAAGTTGACTCGTAACATAAGGAGTCATACAAGGAATACAAACAGCACTTTCAAGAATAGTGTCGAGATGTTTTTCTGATTTCAAATGATAAATCAATTCGGTTAAAATTTCTTCGCCTGTGCATTCTAACATTTTCTTTTTAACAAAGTTCCCTTTTTTGTCCGGATACAAACCATAACCCCAACTCAGTGTGATATTGTCAGGCTGATTCAAAAAATAAGGTCGGTAAAATAAAACAATGGTGGCAAACCAATTGGAATCCACAAGAGTTACCACACCGTGCGAGGTGACTCTTTCGTTGATATATTTTTTCATCAAAACAAAAAAAGTTGGGTCCTTAAAAGTGATAGTGAAAGATGTCCATTTTGATTTATCCACAAAAGAATTAAAAACTTCGGGTTTCCCGAATTCTGGATTTTCTTTTGAAATATTTTCCCAAAGACTCCAAGCCAAATTTTTATCTTTATAATTCAAAATTGGAGCTTCTGTCATTGAACCAATACTGGAATTGGCAACCATTGAACCAAGAGTTGTAAAAACATAATTGTTTTTACCAATTATAATTTCCTCCTCTTTTCCTTTATGAACAGAGCGAATACGATTTGCCATTTTTTTATTTTTTACAGTTTTAAAATCTATGTCGGTGATGCCAGTCTCTGTTTCAAATTTTACCCCCTGTTTTTTTAACCATTCTATAATAGGTAAAACCAAAGATTCATATTGATTTAACGGCGTTATTTCCACGGGGTCTAAAGTATCAAGATACTGCACCACATGGATTGACCGGAGCAGATATCTTCTGAATTCCGCTAAGCTATGCCAAGATTGAAAAGCAAAAACCGTGCAGAAATTATACCAAAAATCAGATTCAAAAAATGAAGGTGTAAAATAATCTCTGATTTCAAGATTATCCAAAGTGTTCTCTCGACGAAAAAATAAAGCGGTAAGTTTAAATTTATTTTTTAATTTCAAACCAGAAAAATGAGACTCGACAAGATTTCCTTTTTTAAATAATCTTGATTCGGAATACGATTTATTTTTTTTATTAAAATCAACAAATTCCTCTCTAAGAGTTTTCCCTGGAGTAATTAAAGAAGGGATTTGAGACATTAAATCAAAAGTGCAGGAAAAAGCTTTTTCTTCACAAAATCTGACTCCCCTTACCGCATAACCTTTTTCATGCTCTACTTTTTGGGCATCCAAACTGCCTCCCATTTTTTTAGCTTCACCAAATATTGTAATATTCTCTCCCTTAAATTTTCCGTCATTTATTAAATAGACAGCAGCCGACAACGAGGCAATTCCCCCACCCACAAGATATGCTTTTGATTTTTTATTATTCATTGAGGAGCTTATTAAATGTTAATTTAATAAATATTGTAACATAATAACATAATATTTATTACAAAAAATAACAGGCGTCTAAACGGGACGGTCGTCACTTTTAGACGCCGATTTTTTTAAGTTTTAATTTAAATCAAATAGGGTAACCACTCACACATAAACATTAACTTTGTTAAAAATCGATAACTGGCAATGTTCCTCTGGATTGCCACGAAAAGAAAAAGTAGGGTGTCGCACTCCCACTCCGCTACGCTCCTGAGAGCCTATTTGCAATCTAATGTCTGAATCAAATACTTAAATTTCGAGCGAAAATCACGAATTCTGACGAAGCATATCGGGATAAGCTGAGGAAGAATGAGTGATTTGTAGCCGAAATTTAAGTATTTGAACAGACAAGCCTTTATTTTTTATTTGGCGATTAGATTGTAAACAGGCTCTCGGGGAGAACGACACCTGACTTTTTATTTTCTCGCGAAGACGAAATGCCGAAGGCATTTCGTCGACGGATTTTGCTCCGCAAAATCCGTCTTCGCGAGAATTTTTTGGGCGAAATTTTGGCGTCTAAAATGGACGACCGTCCACTTTAGACGCCAAAATTTCACCCAAAAAATTCGTGGCGATATAGCGTTGATTCATTAATCTTATAAATTTAATAAATGTGAGTGGTTACTTCGAAAAGGTTTGTTATACCCAAACGCCCCACCCTCTTTAGAGGGTGGGGCGTTCGGCAGTTTTTCATTTTTTAACTTGTAACTGTTGGCTGTTTGCTGTAAGCTGTTGGCTTTAAACTTTTTTATTTTTTCTTTTTCACTTCTTTTTTGATTTTTGTAACCTTTAAGATTTTTTTGACTTCCTTGTCAAAATCAGATTGATAAAGTCTGTCCTGTATTGGACGATACTTCTCAAACTCACTTTCTGCAAAAGCCTTGGCAATTTCTGCCGTCACTTTTCCGGAATTTTGTAAAACATTCTCTTCATTAAACTTCAAAAAAATTTAATTTTTCTGACCAATCTCTCATAGTCATAGGAACTCCTTTTTCCGCCTGATGCTCCGCATAATCCAAATACATCGTTACTATACGATTAAGCGCTTTTATTTCTTTTTGATTGAGATAATTTTTGGCAATAGAAACATCTGATTTCAAAATCTTGCCCTCCGGAGCTTTTTTCCAAACATTGAGCCCCATATTTTCTTTTTGATAACCAACTCTTTTCAAAATCACTTCCGCCGCGGTATTGCCATGAATAGCATAATGAAGTTTATTTTGCACAGTGGCAAAAAATGTTTTAGTGACAGGCGACGAAAGATCATAATCCATTGCTGTTGCATAAATATCGGTTATTTGTTGGTAAAAATTTCTTTCACTTTCACGAATATCTCGAATTTCAAGAATTAAATCTTTAAAATATTGCTTGCTCAAATAAGCTCCATTTTTTAGTCTCGCATCGTCAAGGACATATCCACGAATAGCATAGTCTTTCAGGACCTGTGTCGCCCAGCGCCTAAAATCTGTCGCTCTCTCCGAATTTATTCTGTAACCAAGTGAAATAATAACTTCCAAATTATAGTGATTTGTATTGTAATTTTTTCCATCGTTGGCAGTTATTAGGAATTTCCTAATAACTGAATTTTCGTCTAATTCTCCGCTAACAAAAATATTTTTTAAGTGCTCGTTGATGGTTGGAATTTTTACATCAAAAAGCTTGGCAATGAATTTCTGTGTCAGCCAAACATTTTCGTCTTTTATTCTTACTTCAATACCATCCTCTCCTGCCTGAGAAGTAAAAATAAGAAACTCCGCCGTGCTATTACGAATCATTAAACTCTTTGAAATTTGATTATTCAATATTTTTTCATTTTTTTTCATAATATAATTTTTTAAACTACTCTCTATTCTACCCCTTATTTTAACAATCTCCAAACGCCCCACCCTCTAAAGAGGGTGGGGCGTTTGGCGGTTTTTCATTTTTTAACTTGTAACTGTTGGCTGTTTGCTGTAAGCTGTTGGCTTTAAACTTTTTTATTTTTTCTTTTTACCAGAAGGAGCTACATTTTCCATTGCTGTAAAATAATTACCGATACCTTGAAATTGAGCATTCGCTTCTTCTTCAATTCTCTCCCCTGTTAAATAAAAATAACCGGTTTCTCCCGCTTCTTCTTCAACTCCTGTCAAATAAGTAGTGGCTTCTTCATCGTTAGTTATATAGTAAGCCTCTGTTAAAGTCGAAATTAAATGGTCATAAACTGTTATCCCATACCCCCCATTCAAATATCCTTCGTCTATTCCTGTAAGTGGAACTAAAGTATCATGTAAAGATTGAGCCAATGCAACATCTTGTTTCTCGTTATATATTGTTAATGTCCCGTTGTGATCTGAATCTAACGAACCATTGTGATGAACCGAAACTAAAATATCACATTCTCTGTTTGCTATTTCAATACATTTTGCTATTGCAATATCTACCCTTTCACTTCTACTTAAAATTGTTTCATCTCCTTCTCTAGTTAAAACAACTGTTGCCCCAGCCGATTCCAGTTTACTCTTCAAAGAATAAACAACCGATAAATTAACATCTTTTTCAGCAACATAATAATTTATATTATATCCTCCTGTGTAATCTCCTCCGTGACCTGCATCAAGAGCAATTAATTTTCCATCAATAGATGATGTGTCAGCTACTACACTACCGGCAATCAACACTGTTAATAATAAAACAACCCCTGCAAATATATTTTTCTTCATTTTTATTTTTTGTTAATTAATAAATTTTATAATTATTTTTATTTTTGTTATTTTTGTTTTTATTTATTAATAATTAATTGCTAAACAATTTGTCCGAATCGCCCGTCCGCCCCGCCTGTGCAAGCAGAACGCACTCGGTTCCTATTTTTTTAAAAATCTTTCTACAAAGTATAACAATAAAAATTTTTATGCCAATATATTGACAAATTAACAAAAA
>JAHIOZ010000103.1 GCA_018894995.1 Patescibacteria group bacterium
AAAACATTTTTAATTTCAATAATTAAATTTTTTATTAGTGTCAAAAAAATAGAAGTTGTTTGTGATGAATTCTCATTTTCAACTCCAAAAAAAGAAGACAACAAAAACCAAATACCAAAAATTACCATCATTGCAATTATTGTGCTTACAACAAGAATTCTCTTTTTTTCGGAATCGGTTTTTTTTCGTAATTTAATTAAAAAATTAAATGACATAATATAATATATAAAAAATTTTTAATTTTATAATTTTTAATTTTTAAATAATTTTAAATGACCAAATTTTAAAAATTACAATAAAATTAAAGAGATTGTTACAAAGATGAAGACAAAACAATAATTTGTCCTGTTTTATCCTCTAAATCTTTTTTCTTTATAGTCAATTTATCCACCGGCTCGGTTTTTTCCACTCCGCCTTCTTTTAAGAAATTTTTAAGAGCATCCTTTTCTCCAACTTTTCCATAATGCATTGGTATAATAATTTTTGCTCCCAATTTAATTGCGAGACGATGAGCATCAGAAGAATTCAAAACCCCTTCTCCTCCAATTGGAACAAACAAAATATCTACATCAGTGAGAGTTGATTTTGCCTCGTCACTTAATTCCTTTGTGTTGATAGCTCCCAAAAATCCAATTTTTATACCATCCAAAATCAAAGAATAAACCGTGTTTATTCTTTCTTTGTCTTTATATTGTGTACTTGAAAGAGCTCCTTTTATAAAGATTTCCTTAACTTCATATTCACCAGGACCGGAAATAACAAAAGAATCTTTGTTTTTAGATTCCAGATTTTCTACTCCGTTAAAGTCTTTACTGTCTGCACTCACCAAAACTATATCGGCTCCAAAACGAGAACCTTTGAATTTTGACTCTTTGGAAATCGGATTAAAAGCAACGACTGTGTCGCCAAACTGAACTTTAAAAAATTCTATATCGTGGTATGTAATTATCATATGCAGAAAATTATAGCATAAATAAACTAAAACAAAAAATCCACAGTAACCGGAGCACTGTGGATTTTGGAGAATATGTTATTTATTTAGCAGTGTGTCAATTCTGTTTATTTCCCTTGGGAACAAAGTTGCTTCTTTGATGTTTTTGATACCCAAAAATTTTGCAGTCAATCTTTCAAGTCCCATTCCTATTCCTCCGTGAGGTGGAATTCCATATTTAAAAGCTTGCAGATAAAAAGAAAATTTTTCCGGATCCAAACCTTTCTTTTTGATTGCCGAAACAAGCTTATCGTAATTATGAATTCTTTGACCGCCGGTTGTAATTTCTACGCCCCTAAATAACAAATCAAAACTTTTGGTAAAACCGGGGTCTTCTTCATCTTCATAAGTATACATCGGTCTTTTTTCAACCGGATAATGAGTGACAAAAATAAAATCTGAGTTGAACTCTTTTTTTGCATATTCACAAAGCCATCTTTCATGCTGTGGTTCCAGGTCCGGCTCCCCCACACAGTCCTCACCAAATTCTTTTTTAATTATTTCTTGAGCTTCTTTAAGTTTCATAAATGGTATTTTTTCAGGAACTTTTGGAATTTCCGCATTCAACAAATTAAATTCGGCCTGACATTTTTCTTTTAATCTTTCAACTGTAAACTTCAACATTTTGTTTTCGGTTTCCATCATATCATGATGGTCTTCAATAAAACCCATTTCAAAATCCAAACTCGTATATTCATTTATGTGACGAGTGGTATTGTGTTTTTCCGCTCTAAAAACATTTCCAACGGAAAAAACTTTTTCAAAAACACCCACCATAATTTGTTTATAAAATTGCGGACTGGTGGCAAGAAAAGCTTTATTTTCAAAATATTCCAATTCAAAAACTCCCGCTCCTCCTTCAGCATCCGCCCCTATTATTTTTGGTGCTTGAAATTCCGTGAAATTTTCTTGAATTAAAAAATCTCTAAATGCTTGAACAATCACCGTTTGAACTTTAAAAACAGCTTTTTTTTCTTCCGTTCTTAAAGTAAGTGGCAGGTAATCCAAATAAGTATCAAGATTTAACTCGGTATCTTTTTCAAACGGCAGTTCTTTTGCTTCACTTAAAACTCTTGTTTCCAAAATCTCAACTTCCAATTCCCCGTTCAGCCCTTCTTTTTTCATTCTCTCCGGTCTTTCATTTACTTGACCCTTAATTTCAACTACCCATTCATTGCGAACATTATTGGCAATTTTATGGGCTTCTTCATGATTTGGTAAAGCCACCATCTGAACTTTTCCTGACATATCTCGCAAGTCAATAAAAATCAATTTTCCATGATCACGCCGAACATCAACCCAACCGGCAATTGTCACTTCTTTTCCAATATAGTCTTTTAAATCTTTTATATATACTCTCTGCATAGTTTTTAATTATCAGTTTTTAGTTTTTAGTAAAATTTACAAAAATAATTAAACTTTGTTTGTTTAATCATTTATACCCTAATTGGCTGTGCTAATCATACCAAATTTAAAATCTTTTTTCCAATAAAACTAAATCGCTTGTAAATTCAGTTCCTAAATTATTTTTTGATTTTTGGAACTCGGAGTTCCAAAAAATAACAAAAACAAATTTCGCATTAAGGAACCTATCGTCCCCTTAATGCGAAATTTGTTTTTTGCCGTCTGATATTGTGAAATAGGGTGGTAGTGATAATGGTAACTAACAGTCTGGACTGCCACGCCGTTTGACCGAAAAATTCTAAAGAAAAAATGACTAGTCATTTTTTTCTTTAGAATTTTTCGGTCAAACTTCTCGCAGAGGCAAACTGCCTTTAATATTTCGTTAATGAATTTTGCCAAAGGCAAAATTCTTCGTTTTAGAATTTAGAGTTTAGTTTTTAGAGTTTGTTTTCAATTTTCTCCACTTTTCTATTTCTTTATGATGACCGGAAAGCAAAACTTCTGGAACTTTGTAATTTTTTCCTTTGTGTTTAAAAGATTCGGGACGAGTGTAAACTTCCGGTGAAGCGTTTCTGTTTTCTTCCAATGATTCTATATCCCCAAGCACTCCTTTAATTTGTCTGGTAATTGAATCAATCATCACCATTGCCGGCAATTCCCCACCGGTTAACACGAAAGGTCCAATTGAAATATCTTCAGTTTTAAAAATTTTTTTCACTCTTTCATCAACTCCTTCATAATGTCCTGAAATTATAATTATATCTTTATAATTTTCAGAAATATTTTTAGCATAAGAATTATCAAATTGTTTTCCTGACGGAGAAAGAAAAATTATTTTAACTTTTTTCTTTTGTCCTTTGGCTTTTTGAATTGCTTTAATGACAGGCTCGGCTTTGATTACCATTCCTGGACCTCCGCCGTAAGGTTTGTCATCAACCTGTCTTTTATTTTTTGCAAAATCTCGCGGATTATAAAATTTAATTTTTATTTTTTTATTTATTATTGCACGAGCAATAATAGACTCACTAATATAAGAGTCAAAAGAATTTGGAAATAATGTGATGATGTGGAAAAGCATTTTTTTATTGAATAATGAATTACGAATAACGAATTATGAATGTTCAATTTATTTTTCTTTATATTAACATATTTAGAAAAATTTTATATTAATTAGTTTTAAAAATTTAAGACGAAACGGTGAATTTTGCCTTTGGCAAAATTCACCGTTTTTTTCCGTCGTCCGTATGTATTCATAATTCAGCGGAAATCTAAACAAAAAAATAAACGACTATGCTTCGCATAGTCGTTTATTTTTTTGTTTAGATTTACGCTTTTAGTTCTTCAATCGCCTGATCAACATCGTCACTGCTGGCAGCTGAGACATTGTTATTATTTTCAGCAAATCTTGTGCTTCCTTCAGGTTCATTGATTTTCAAATTAACACGAGCATTGTTTTTCATTCCAACAACTCTTAACAAGGTTCTGATAGCTTTAGCAGTATTTCCGCTTCTACCAATAATTTTACCCATGTCTTGAGTAGCGACGTCAAGAGTCATTAAAACTCCCATTTCGTCAACTTTCCTGTTAACTTTAACAGCGTTAGGTTCATCAACTAATGCCTTAACAACATATTCTAAGAATACTTGATCATTTTCCATAATTTATTTATTTTTCAATAAAACTTTTAATATTCGTGCAGTAATTCGACTGGAATTATTTTATTAGAAACTCCAAACTGCTTACGTGTAATTATAACAAATGTTTTAATTCATAGCAATATTTTTTCTGGGGAAAGGAAATAGAAAAAAAATCCAACTACTACTGGAATTAAACGACAAATTCGATTTCATTTAAAAGCAGAAATACTAACGAGCAACCAATGGATCGCCACGAAAATAAAAAGTAGGGTGTCGCACTCCCACTCCCGCTTCACTCCGTAGGGAGAACGACACCTGACTTTTTATTTTCTCGCGAAGACGAAATGCCGAAGGTATTTCGTCGACGAATTTTGGCTTTAGCCAAAATTCGTCCGTCGTTTATTTTTTTGTGTTTTGTACTTTGTTTGGCTTTTTGCTTGCCCCGTTAAACATTTTATTTAACTGGGGTGTTTTTGAATTTATTTAGGATTTAGAACTTAGGATTTAAGGTTTTTTGGTTATTACTTACTACTTACTCGTATCTCAACGCCTCAATCGGACTTTTATGAGAAGCTTTTCTGGCCGGATATAAACCGAACACCAGACCAATACCAGCCGAAACAACAATCCCCAAAACAGCCGCTCCAATTGGGAAAATAAATGTCCAAGAGTATGTAGAAAAAGAAACAATTAAAATAGTTGATACCAAAGAAAGCGATGCTCCCAACAAAATACCAATAATACCCCCAGTTATGGTCAATATCATCGCCTCAAAAAGAAATTGGGTTAAAATATCGCTGTTTGTTGCACCGATTGCTTTTCTTAAGCCAATCTCTTTGGTTCTTTCAGTTACAGAAACAAGCATAATATTCATAACTCCCACTCCCCCAACCACCAAAGCAATTCCAACAACTGCCGACAAAAAAATTGTTAAGGCACCTAAAATTGAACCGATTTGATCAAGCATCCCTTCCGGAGTAACCACAAAAAAATCATCTTTTGAAGGGTCTGTGATATCATGTTGTTCTCTTAAAGTTTCTTCTATATCAGTAACCATCTTTGAAACATTTTCTGGGTCGTCAGCTTTGGTAATAATTTCATGGTAATAATTAATACCCATTAAATAAACCTGTGCCGTTGAATAAGGTATCAAAACTATTTCATCAATATTAAAACCTGCCACCTGCCCACGCGAACTAAAAATTCCAACCACTTTTAAATTTCTTCCTTTAATTCTGATGTTTTTCCCTAAAACATTTTCTTCATCTTCAAATAATTCATCTTTTACTTTAGAACCAATAATAACGACACTAGCTTTATTTCTTATATCTCTTTCATCAAATAAAACTCCCGATTCAAGTTCTACGCCGTACATCTCTTCCATAAGGTCAGCCGTCCAACCCAAATTTGTTCCTCTGAAAGTTTCTCCTTTATACGATATGCTTCCGGAAACAATAACTGCTGGCGCAATTTTTGATAAATTCGGCACATTATTTTTTCTCTTTAATGCCTCTACATCTTTGTCAGTTAAAGAATCTAAAAATAAAGTTTCAGCTAAATCATTTAATCCTTTTGGTTCCTGACCTGGTCGAATAACTATAGTGTCAGCTCCCATTCCACTCAACTCGCCCGTTATCAAGCTCTCAACCCCTTTACCCAATGAAAAAATAAGAATAATAGCCGAAATCCCGATGACAATTCCAAGAATAGTCAAAAACGACCTAACCTTGTTAGTTTTCAATCCGGTAAATGCTGTTTTGTATAAATATTTTATCTTCATAATTGTTTTGGTTGAATTTAAAAAATATTCTTTTAACTTTATTTGCTGAGAAATTTTACCAACTCAATTTTTAATTTTAAATTTTATAATTTTTAAATAAATCTAAATTTTTAATTTTAAAACACAACGGCGAAAATTTTGCGACTAAAACAATTTTTTTCAAAATTGTTCGTCCGACCAAAATGAAATTTTGGTTTAGGATGCAAATTTTCGTAAAGTTTAAAAATTTTGTCATTAAAAATTATTTACAAAATTATAAAATTAAAAATTACAAAATTTTAAAAAATAAAATCAGAGATTTTATTTTTTAAACTCTCCCGTCTTATGAACATTCTTAACCAATCTGTCCGACTCAACTTTCCCGTCACGAATTGTGATAATTCTTTCGGCATACTCGGCGGTGTAAGTTTCGTGGGTAATCAAAATAATCGTTTTTCCTTTGTAATGAAGTCGCTTAATGATATCCATAATTTGTCCACCTGATTTTGAATCCAAGTTTCCGGTCGGCTCATCGGCAAAAATAACATCCGGATCATTAATCAAAGCTCTGGCAATGGAAACTCTTTGTTTTTCACCGACTGAAAGTTGTTGCGATTCGTGATACATTCTATGACCCAAACCAACCGCTTCTATCGCTTTTTTTGCCAAATCATTCCATTGATTTTCCGGAACATCCGAATAAACCAAAGGCAGTTTAACATTATCTAAAACGGAAGTTTTGTTAAGCAAATTAAAAGCCTGAAAAACAAAACCTAGTTTTTTATTTCTCAAATGAGCAATTTCATCTTCATCAAAAGAATCTGATTTTTTACCACCAAAAATATATTCTCCGTTGGTGTGCCTGTCTAAAAAACCAAGCATATGAAGTAATGTTGATTTACCGGAACCGGACGGACCCATTATTGCGACAAACTCGCCCTGTTTAATTTCAATACTGACACCTCTAAGAGCATAGGTTTCCGCACCCTCACCATAATAAACTTTTTCTAAATTTTTTACTGAAATTAATGATTGCATAAAAGTAGTCTGAGGTTTATAAACTCTGAATTACGAAACTTCTGGATTGCTTCGGCTGACGCCTCGCAAAGACGACAGCTTCGCTGTCGTTGACGACGAAAAAGCAAAGCTTTTTCGTCGTCTTCGCGAACAAAGTGAAGCGATCCGGAAAATTTTAACAGTTTCACAATTTAGAGTATAAAGTCAAAACTATGGCAAATTTTATTTCACAAAACCCACCTAAAAGGATTACCGGAAAAATTTTTGATTTTTTAATTACAAATTTCCAGATTGTTTCGTTGATCGGCGGAAATTTTTAATTTTGTAATTTTTTGAAATCAGACGAAAATTTTGCGAAGCAAAATTTTCTTCATCATGTTTTAAAATTTAAAAATTTGTCATTAAAAATTGTTTAAAAATTAAAAATTTTAAATTAAAAATTTCACTTCAAAATCTTTATTCTATTTTGAAGTGATAACTTTATCTCCCTCCTCAACCCCTGAAATAATTTCAATCTGGCCATCTGTGCTTCTCATCCCTGTTTCAATTTTCTTTTCAACGACTTCTTCTCCAACGAGAACTTCTACATAATTATCACCCCCGTTTGTTTTCACAGCTCTATAAGGAATTAAAATAACATTTTCTTTACTGGCGGTTAAAATATCAATATTCGCTGTCATCCCTGATTTAATCCTTTCATCTTTTTGTGTAAAACGAAGTTTTATTTTGTAAGTGGAAACTCCTTCAATAATAGTTTCAGCAGGATCAATAAAAATTATTTTCGCTTCAAAATTAACAAAATCTTCATCATAAGCATCTAAAATAATTTTCGCTGTATTTCCAATAGAAATTTTAGCTATATCCACCTCAGGAACAAATGTTTCTATTTCATATTCTCCCTCGCTGATAATTGTCAAAATATCAGAACTTGCTTGAGCAATCTCCCCCACCTCAATATTTTTCTTTGTTATAACACCACTAATTGGAGAAAAAATAACAGTTTTATTTATCAAAGCTTTATAATTATCCATATTAGCTTTGGCTGAAGCCACCTTAGCTTCCTGAGACCTTATTTGTTCTGAAGTTGACCCGGCTTTTTTCAAAATCAATTCTTGCTGAGCTAAACCTAAAGCAGATTTTGCCACTCTCCATTTTTCTTCCGCCGTACCCATATTACTTAAAGCCGTATTTATATTAACACGAGCTGTATTAATATCAGCTTTATAACCGTCAACTATTGTTTGAGTAAGAGTTGTCGTGATACTCATCCCGTTAACAGCCAAAGACATTTCATCCAAAAAAGAAGCCAACTTATTTAGATTTGTTTTAATTGTCTGAATTTTACTTGAAAAATTATCCAAGTTAACCCCGTCAATGCTCCATTGATTTAAAATTTCTTCAACTGAAATTCGGTCTGATTCTATTTGTGACTTTAAGACAAAACCTGTTGTAAAATTCAACTGAGGATTGGAACTTCTGGGATTATCAAACAATTGATCCGCTTTATTTCTGATTGCATCATCAGCTTTTGTAAAAGTATCTTTTATATTCACAACCATATTATTTTCAGCATCAATCAAAGACTGTTCCGCATTTTGAACTTTCACTTCCTGCACGGCAATTTCTTCCGATCTTGTTCCTACATTTAATTCGTCCAATTTCAGTTGCTCAACCTCCCAACCTGCTTGAGCTTGATTATATTGAGCTTGATATTGAGTGCTATCCATTATGGCAATTTTTTGACCGGAGTAAACTTTGTCTCCCACATCAGCATAAATGCCTAAAACCTTGCCGGATAATTCAAAAGCCAAATCAACTTTGCTGGCTGGTTTAACTTTCCCAGTTACACTTACTTCCTGCACTAAATTGCTTCTCTCAGCAGTAACATATTCATATTCAACAACTTTTTCTCTGGTAAAATACACATAACCGGCAACCCCTATTAAAACAATGAGTGGAAGCAAAACCGTATATTTTTTTGGCCAACTCAAAATAATTTTAATTAGATTTTTTATCTTTATCATAGCATTATTATAACATCTTATAGTTTTTTACAAAATAAACAATTTAATTTTTTAAACAATACTAAAATTTTTACGGTCGTAAATATTTTGGTATTAAAAATTTTTCAACTTCTTTTTCAATTTTATTTTCTTCTTTCAACTCAAACCACTGAATTCTTTTGTCTCTCTTGAACCAAGTTTTTTGACGCTTGGCATACTGTCGTTCTTCTTTAATTGAATTTAAAATCATTTCTTCTTTTGAAATTTCTCCTTTCAAATATTTTGCAATATGTTTGTGAGCTAAACCGATCTCGTTCATTCTTTTCCAAGACACCCCTTGCTCGTGAAGTTTTTTCGCCTCTGCCGTAATCCCTGCCTTTACTCTTTTCCTAAATCTTTTTTCAATTCTTTCTTTCAAAACCTCGTCATCCGTCTTAATCCCAATTTGCAAAACCTCCCACTTGGAACTCGGAGTTCCAAGCAAACTTGGAACTCCGAGTTCCAAGTTGATTGCCAATTTTTCTTTTATAGGGGGGACTTTTCCAAGGGTGGTGGCAATTTCAATCGCTCGCATTAAACGACGAGGATTTTTTTGGTCAATTTCTTTAAAACGACGAGGGTCTAATTTTTTTAATCTCTTACACATTTCCTTTATCGCTTTTTCTTTATTTTCTTTGAGTAATTTTTCCAATTCTTTTCTCAATTTCAAATTTGGTTTTACTCTTGGTAAAATTACATCGTCAACAATCGCTTGAATATAAAAACCGGTGCCACCGGCAACAATCGGTAACTTCCCTCTTTTTAAAATATCTTTAATTATTTTTTCGGCTTTTTCTTTGAATTGAACCACAATAAAAGCTCTTTTCGGGTTAGCTATATTCAAAAGATAGTGAGGAACTCCTCGCATTTCTTTTTTGGTCACTTTTCCGCTACCGATGTCCAAACCTTTGTAAACTTGTCTTGAATCGGCGGAAATAATTTCTCCGTTAAATTTTCTCGCCAACTCAACAGACAAATCAGTTTTTCCTGAAGATGTAGGACCTAAAATCACTAAAATTTTATCTTTATTCATTAAATACATTTTACACAAAATTCAGTATTAGAAAAGGCGTTGCCGAAGCAATGCCTTTGTTTATTATTTACCCATCTTAAATTTTGAGATTTTTTTACCAGAAACTTGAACATTATTTCCTATTTGAATCGGTTCATCTTCCAATCGAAAACTGGAACAATCCAGATAAATGGGGGCTTGGTTTGCATCACCAAGTTCTCTGAGCAACAAATATCTTCCACCTCGAGGAAACGCCGAGGCTTCTACATGATAAACCCCTTCCTTAATCCTTGACGTAGGAGAACCTTTAGCCAAGTAATCAACCCAGCCAGTAAAAAGAATAAACAAAAAGATAAGAGCAAGAGAAACCAATAATGTATTCATTTTTTAGTCTCCTTCATAAAAATCATGATTGCCTTTCGGCGAATTTTTTTGAAAAATCAAGCAGACTTTGGTCAATACTGTACAAAGGGAAACCTTTCGTCAGACCGCAACGAAATCCTGTCATAAAACTTTCCATTTCATCGCCGTTAATCGGATTGCCACCTTTACGACTAACCAATTTATGAAAATCAAATAAAGGATCAAAACCCGCCCATGCTATTATTTTACCGGAGGCTTCAGCGAAACCATATCCGTTATAGATATGAATATCATCCGGTAGACAAACACCAACTCTTTTTGAATCAAAAAATAGGTCTTCGCCCAATTTTTCACCAACAAAAGAAAAAAGATACTTGGAATTTTGGTATTGCTCAAACTCCTCACAATATCTTTCAAAAAAATACGAAGTATATCGGTAAAAAGTATTGGCAATAATTTTGTTATTATCAACGCAAACTGTCACAATAATCTTATTTCCCATTTTTGTTTCCTCTTTTTGTTTTTGAATTTAGTTTATCTTTATCAACTTTTCCTAACTAATACACTATACAAACAAAGGCAACCTGTCAATCAAAATAAAAAAACGGGGCTGAGTAGCCCCGTTTATCAACTTGGTTTAAAAAGAAAAAAACGATTTCTTTGGGCGGATTGTTTTGCCCCTGACAACAACGTCAAAACCAACTTTGATATCGTCATCAACAAAATATTCACCAACATCAACAGTTGCTCTTGTCCCCCATCCTATATTTTCCAGCTCAAAATATTTTTTCCCGTTTTCTTTAAAAATTCTTTTAACATACCATACGCCGGACACACTTTTTTTATTTGTTATAACAAAAAATCTCCAACCATGGAATGCGGTAACAATAAGGAAAATAATTAAAACAACATCAGCAAATGTAATTTTATAGAAACTAATCATAATTTTTCCTCCATTTTGTTTACTCTATGCGTTAAGCCCAAAGCAATTGAATTTAAAAACTTTTTTTCGATTTCTGCTAATTACGATACCATACACAATATGCAAAGTAAATACTTGAAAAAAATATGCAACGGTATATTATTTAGATACTAAACAGTGATTGTTGCGTTTACCAAATGCAATGCTCTGAGAAGAGTATTTGATTAAAATCAAACCAAACTGTTAAAAAATAATCCTAAATCAATCAAAATTGATCAGGTAAAAAATTAAGTGATTCGAAAGAATAATTTGGGTGGAACCGCGGAGAAATTCGTCCCAATATTTAAAACTTTTTAGTTTTTGATATTGGGACGAATTTTTTTATTTTAAAAAATTCGCCTAGCTTAATTTTTTTATTATTTTAAAAAATTCGCCTAGCTTAATTTTTTTATTTTAAAAAATTCGCCTAGCTTAATTTTTTTG
>JAHIOZ010000104.1 GCA_018894995.1 Patescibacteria group bacterium
GATAATTTATGATACAAAGATTTATTAGAAAAGACAAATACAATGGATATAATTATTGTTTGTCACACGGAGTTCGGCTTCGTGGATAATAAAAAAATAATTTTTGATAAAAAAGCCTTTCAGGGCGTAGAAGACGGAGTGATTAATTTAATTAAACTAGCAAAGAAATACGGAGCAAAAATAACTTTTGCCGTTTGCCCAGAAGTTGCTGATTTCTTTCCAAAAAAAATAGACCAGGAAGTTGGTCTTCATATTCATCCTGGATGGGAAGAATTCAAAAAAAATCAATTTAAATGGTATGTAGGCGACCAATATCTTAAAGAACACTGCAAGCAGTCTTCTTTTTACAGCGCCCTGCAAGATCACCCTTATTCAGAACAACTTGATATGATAAAAGTTGGGAAAGAGTGCCTAAAAAAGAGTTTGGGAGTTGAGCCGAAGGTTTTTGTTGCTGGTCGTGGTTCTTTGAATAACGACACAATAAGAGCTTTAATTGAAAATGGATTCACCCATGATTGTTCAGCGATAGCTAATAAGAAATTACCGTATTTTGATTGGTCAAAACTTCCCAGAATTTGTATGCCCTATCGCCCTAGTCTAGAAGACTATCAGAAAAAAGGAGATCTGCCCATATTGATTGTTCCCGCTTCCCAGGTGATTTTCAGAAGACCTATTACGCCGGAAAGTGTCCCTGGTTATGGCATTTCTTGGTTTAAGGTTTGTTTCTCAGAATACTATAGGCAAAATGTTCCATTGTTTCATATTTTTACACATTCCCCGGCAATGACGGACCCTTATTATTTTTCCGTAATGGATACTTTTCTCTTTTTTATTTCGCAGCATAAATATATCAATTTTAAGTTTGCTTCTGAGATTAAACAATATCCTAAAAATAATTTTAAAACAGATATATTATCGTATCTATTCACGCCCAATAGAGAAATTGTCAAAACAGTTTTAAGGAAATTATTAAATTAAATAGTATCTATTGTCTCAATCTTCGACAGGACTTACTAGTTTAATTAATATCTGATATTATAGAGCTATGACAAAATACAAAGAGGGGAAAATTAATATGGATAGGTTCCGTTCAGCCGAGCAAACTAGAAAGGTCTATTTGGAACAGCATAAAAAATATACGGCAGACAAGACATTGTTTCAAAGGTTTTTAAATATGGTAATGGATCCAAATTATTTTCATCTGACTAAAGAAGATTTCAAAGGAAAAAACATTTTGGATGCTGGATGCGGTAACAGCGCATATTTCGAGATTGCTATGATTAAATTAGGGGTTGGTCGTATAACATGCTTGGATTTGGGGAAGGAATGGATCCCGTTTCTCAAAAATGCGCTTCATGATTTCGGTATAAGTGACAAGAAAATAGAATATGTAAGCGGTAGTACGGCCGATCTGCCGTTTGAAGATAATTCCTTCGATATTGTGTTTTCAAACGGCGTCTTAATGCATTTGTATGACGAAAATGAGATAAAGAAGGCCTTTTCAGAGTTATCCAGAGTTACACGTAGAGGTGGATATCTTTACGTTGTTTTAGGATGTCCGGGGGGATTCATAGAAGAAGAATTTTTTCCCTCAATACGCAGATTCTACCGTAAAAATAAGGTTTTTAAGACATTGATAGATAATATAACACCCGATATATTCGTGGAGATGTTTGAAAGTATTGTTCGCGGCATGAAACGGCATACAGGAGAGAAAGCCAAATTCGACCGCAAAACCATCAAGAGATTATTTGATATAGATTTTTGTACCTTTTTGCAAAACGTCACGCAAGTACCTAATCGACATATACTCTGGCTAGATGAAAAAACTGCATTTAAGCTGTTCGTCGAAAATGGGTTTGAAAAACCGGTTCGATGCAGGAGATATGTCAAAAGAAAAAACATCCGTAAATACTTTGCACCACTTCATTATGATTCAGATAACAAATTCGCCAGGTTGCTATACGGTCCGGGTAATCTAGAATATATCGCCAGAAAAAAATAGGATGAGGCGAGCACAAGATGGCTCTGCCTTTTTTCAGAAACACATTATTGGGAGACCTATTTTATGTAGCCGTCTTTTTTTGGAGCCTATAAACTAATAGAAATTTGGATTAGAAAAACTTTTGAATTGAATAAAAAAAGTCTTATCTCTGTCTAAATTTAATATTGACACCTTTTGACCCCCCTTGACACCATGTTAAGGGGGGTTTATTATTGTCTTATGACCGAAGAAATTAAACCTAAACAAATATACACCCCAAAAGAAGCCAGGAGTTTTTTAAAGGTTAGCGAAAGTACGATGAAAAGGATGATAAAGAACGGGCTGATAAAGGCGTATAAAGTAAGCGGCCAACATAGGATTTGGGGTAATGAAATTTTGAAGCTTATTTCTCCTAAGTTTGAGTTGGGGTTTTTTAAGGTTTATAAAAAAATAAAAAATAAAACCAAAGAAACCATTGAAAAATGGTAATTTTTTGTGTCGGTAAAAATTAAAAACTTATAATTAAAAATATTTATCAAAATGGAAACAAAAAAAGAAGCAGAAATAAAGGAATCATATAAATATTGGCGTAAAAGAATTTTCTTAAGCATTTGGATAACCTATGCATGTTTTTATTTAGTAAGAGTGAATATGTCTATTGCCCTTCCCGGAATTATGCATGAATTTGGAATATCAAAAACAGCAATGGGTCTTGTTTTATCCTCCCTGTTTTTTGTTTATGCTGCAGGGCAGTTTATTAATGGTCAGTTTGGTGACAAATTTGGGGCAAGAAAACTAATAAGCGTTGGTTTAATAGTTTCTGCACTTATCAACCTTGTGTTTAGTCTTACCAATGGAGTCCTTTCTGCTATGATGCTTTTATGGGGTTTAAATGGATATTTTCAAAGCATGGGTTGGAGTCCAAGCGTTAAAACAGTGGCGAATTGGTTCCCTCCAAAAAGAAGGGCAAAATTTAGCAGTTTATTAGGAACTTCATACCAAATAGGAAATGCTGCATCTTGGGCCCTTTCTGGATTTATAGTGGGGTTGCTCGGGTGGAGATTTGCATTTGTAATTCCCGCGGCAATATGTCTTTTTGTTGGTATCCACTGGGCAATTCGTGGTAGAAATGCGCCCGAAGAGGTTGGATTGCCAACCGTAGAAGAGGAAGAAAACGGAAAAACTGATAAAGAAGCAGCAAACATTGAAATCAAAGTTAAAGTTAAAACAGACCACCACATAGGGTTCAAACAAACACTGAAAATATGTTTATTTAACAGAGCTATTTGGACCGTTGCTTTCGGTTTATTCTTTTTGAATATTGTAAGATATGGATTTTTGGGCTGGGCGCCAACCTATATGTTTGAGGTTCAGAAAGCAGCTATATCAATTGCAGCTTACAAGGCAATGGCTTTACCTATCGCAGGTTCATTGGGAGCTTTATTTGCCGGATGGGCCTCTTACAAATTTTTTAGAAATAGAAAGGCTCCAGTTTCAGCTGTAATGCTATTTATGCTTGGGGCCTCTGCCTGGCTTTATTTAAGAATACCTGCAGGAGATTGGGTATTAAGCTTAATTTGTTTGATGTTTATTGGGTTTATGACATATGGACCTCATGTAATGATGGTTACATCAATGCCAATGGATCTTGGAACCAGGAAAGCAGCTGCCTCTGCAGCCGGGTTTATAGACGGATGGGGTTATATTGGAGCTGCATTGACTGGTGTCGCAAGCGGTTGGTTAATTGATACATTCAGTTGGAATGCTGCATTTGATTTCTGGGTATTGAGTGCATTTATAGCAGGAATTTTAATGCTGACCCTCTGGAAACACCAACCCAAAAAAGGAGAGTATTGTTAAAACCAAGGAGCCATTAAAATAGTAATTCTTTATATTGATAAAAAGTTAAAAATTTATAATTAAAAAATTTTTATTATGAAAATAGGATATACATATGTAGTAGCAGATATATTTCATTTTGGGCATTTAAGATATCTCCAAAGAGGCAAAAAATTATGCGATAAATTGATAGTCGGCGTTTTAACGGATGAAGCCACAATGGAAAAGAAACAAAAACCTGTTATTTCTTATAAAGAAAGATTGGAGGTAGTAAAGAGTATAAAATGTGTTGATAGGGCAATAATACAGAAAACATATTCACCAATACCAAATGTTAAAAGATTAAAACCGGATATTTTAATTGAAAGCGCAAACCATACAAAAGAGGCAATAAAAGAAGCAAAAGAAACTATGAAAAAAATAGGTGGCAAGGTGAAAGTTTTGTCTTATTATAAGCCACAAAGTTCCACCGCAATTAAATTAAAAATATTGAATGGATATAAGAGAAATAAAAAATAAACCCTCTAATTTCATCAAGATTATGAGGCGGGCTTGCGGCTTGCCTCTTTATCCGATCTATTACCTCTCTTATCTAGCGCCAAGGAGCAGGAAGATTTGGGCTTTCGGCACAGAGAGAGACTTTACTGATAATTTCAAATATTTATTTTTATATGTTGCCAATAACGAAAAAGACAAAGTAAAAGCAGTATGGATTTCCAGAAGCAAAAATGTTGCCAAACAACTGAGGGAAGAGGGATATAAAGCCTATTTGGATAATTCTTTTTGGGGGATATATTATGCCCTAAGAGCTAAATACTATTTTCTTAATGAAAATTCCGCCGATATAAACTTTTGGCTTTCTGGAGGAACAAAAAAAATTATTCTTTACCATGCCATGCCCTTTAAAAAAGTAGGTTATGACGCAACAAAGGGGAAATACAGTTCTTTTCTAGAGCCCAAAGGGATTAAAAAAATTATCCTTAGATTGCTTATTCCCTGGGGGTTTGAGAGAAAAGATTTTGTTATCGCCACTTCACCTCTTTTCCAGAAAATAATGGCTTCGGCTTTTCGCGTTAATGAAGATAAAGTTATTATTACCGGTTCTCCAAGAAATGATATCTTTTTCAATGAGATTAAAAATTCCGATTTGGGCGACGATAAATCCATAATTCAGC
>JAHIOZ010000105.1 GCA_018894995.1 Patescibacteria group bacterium
TCAATATCTCAAGGTTAAATTAAACGAAAATAGCTTTGTTTGTTTGGATCCTTGGAATTACCAGTTTGGGATAGATTATGGTGATTACGGCTCCGGATTTGATTCATTAAAAATAAAACCCGTAAGATAATTTAAATTAATGGCAAAAACTCAAAAACAAATAATTGGTAATCTTGGTGAAGGAATTGCCTGTAATTACTTAAAAAACAAGGGTTTTAATATTATTGAAAGAAATTATTGGAAACCTTGGGGCGAAATAGACATTATTGCTCAAAAAGGTGCTATTTTGCATTTTGTTGAGGTTAAAAGCGTATCTTCTGTTTTGAAAACAGAAGATACCGCGGAAGGTCGCGGAACGAATGCGGAATTATGCGGAAACGACGATAACAATAATGTTATTCGTGAAACACAAAATAATGTTTCTTATGAAACATTGCAGAGACTAAAAATATGGTTATTTGGGTTTTTTAATGTCAAAAATGTTATTTGTGAAACTGTTCCTTTTGTTGTTGAAACAAAAGGAACCGCGGAAGGTCGCGGAAATGATGCAGAATTACGCGGAAACAACGATAATGGCGATGTTATTCGTGAAACTATCTTATGTGGAACTAATACGGAAATATACGGAAATAACGACGAAATCGGCACAAATGTTATTCGTGAAACAAATTTGAAGAAAATTAGGAGAATCAGAGATAGATATCGTCCCGAAGATAATCTTCACCCATGGAAATTGAAGAGATTGTCACGAGTTTTGCAAAGTTATTTGTTAAACAAAAATATTTCAGAGGATCAGGAATGGAAATTTGATGTTATAACCGTTTATCTCGATATTCCCAACAAAACCGCAAAAGTTGAGTGTTTGGAGGATATTGTTTTGTGATTTTTTATTAAAAAATAATTCAATTAGTTTTTGATAAAAATCATAATCAATTGAATTATTTACTTTTTATGGTAAGATAGGGAAGTTAAATCAAATAATATCGGAGTGTAGTGTAACGGCTAACATTCTCGCTTTGGGAGCGAGCGACTCCGGGTTCGAATCCCGGCACTCCGACAGAAATGAAAAAAAATCAGCTAAAGCTGATTTTTTTCATTTCTGTCGGAGTGCAGCGAGCAAACTGCTTTGCTCGCGTCGGGGTTCGAACGACGGAGGCATATTTTTTGTAACGAAGTGAAGAAAAATAGCCGAGTCGCGTCCAGCAGTACTTAGTAAAATTTAAGCGAAGCGAAGAATTTTATTTAGTAACTGTGGGACGAATCTCGGCACTCCGACAATATAAAAAACTGGCTTTTGCCGGTTTTTTCTTTTTGGTTGAATTATTCTCGTATTTGTATAGAATTAATATAACTTTATTAATTTACAAACTATTTATATTATGAATTTACAAACAATAATTTTAGGGAATACTTTAATCGATTATGGGTATGCTTTGGTGGCTCTTGTTTTTTTTGTGGTTGTTTTTAAAACTTTTCAATTTGTTGTATTGAAAAAGTTACAGAAAATGGCTGAGAAAACAAAAACGGATATTGATGATACTTTGATAAATATTGTTAAAAGTTTGAAACCGCAGTTTTATTATTTCTTTGCTTTTTATCTTGCAACTTATTCTATCAGTGTGAGTGATTTGTTTAAAAATATAACCGAGGGGATTTTACTTGTTTTGGTTGTTTATCAAGTTATTACGGCACTTCAGATTTTAATTGATTATATGATAGAAAAAAGAATTGATATTACAGATGATGCAAAAACGGATGATGCGATGTTAAATGTCGGGAAAATAACGAAAATTATTCTTTGGATTTTTGGTTTTCTTTTGATTCTTTCCAATTTTGGAATCAATGTGACTTCGTTGATGGCCGGGTTGGGGATTGGAGGTATTGCAATTGCTTTTGCATTGCAAAATATTTTGACTGATTTGTTCAGCTCGTTTGCAATTTATTTTGATAAGCCGTTTAAAGTTGGTGATTTTATAAAAATTGGGAATGATGCGGGAACAGTGGAAAAAATAGGAATTAAAACAACTCGTTTGAGAACTCCGCAAGGCGAAGAACTTGTTGTTTCAAATCAAGAATTAACATCGGCCAGAATTCAGAATTTCAAGCAAATGTTGGAGAGAAGAGGTTTGTTTTCTGTTGGTGTCACTTATGATACTTCAGCCGAAAAACTTAAAGAAATTCCCATAATGATTAAGAAAATAATTGAATCAATTGAGGGGGTTCGTTTTGACCGTGCACACTTTAAAGATTTTGGAGAGTCTTCTTTGAATTTTGAAATTGTTTATTATCTTTATTCAAGTGATTATGCAGAATTTATGAATGCTCAGCAAGAAATAAATTTGAAAATTGTTGAAAGGTTTGAAAAAGAGGGGATTGAGATGGCGTATCCGACACAAACTATTTTTTTGAAAAAATAGTTTGTGTTGGGAGTGGTGAGTATAAAGTAGTAAGTAATTTAAAAAATAATTAGACTGAGTTTGTTAGATTTTAATTTTTTGGCAAGGTATTCCATAATAAATCAAAAGTAAGTTTTTGAAGATCAGCCAATTCTTTTGATTCAATAATAATTGCTATTTTTTCCTCCCATGATGTTATTAACATTTTATTGTTATAAATATTAATTTCAGGAGAAAAAGTCATTTCACTTTCCTGTAAAAATCTCGTATCGCGCATTTCTTCTCGGTTGTGTTCTGAACGCTCAATGGATAATTTGTTTCTGGGAATAATGGCACGAATAAATATTTTATTTTTTACTCTTCTCTTGTAATATTCGGGAAAAAAATCAGGTAATCCTTTGTGCATAGTTTCAGCATTAGCGTAGGCTAAAATCATACCTTTGCTTGTCAAAGTGTCTTCATAAGCTTCACGCATTCCTTTTTCTCCTTCAAAAAATTGCACCCTCGGTTTGTTTTTGCTGTAAATATTTTGAAGTGAGACAAACTCCGGTAACAAATCAGACACTTTTTTCTTTTGTTTTTCTATATTTTTGACACTTTCTTCTTTTTCTCTTTCCAAATAATTTATCAAATTTTTCGGATCAAGAGCATTAAAATAAGTGCTCGAACCTTTTTTATACTTGCTAATTAACCCTTTTTGCAAAAGGGAATCGCAAATATCATAAACAGTTGTTCTGTTTAACCCGCTTTCCCTGGAAATTTCTTTGGCTTTTCCCGAACCAATCTCCAACAAAGCCAAATAAACCGAGGATTCTTTCGGTGAAAAATTCATTTGTTCCAAGAGGTTTTTAATCATAAATATTTCTTGTTTGCGTTTTTTAAAAATGTTGTGGAAAACACCTCGACAATTCTATTGTATAAAATAA
>JAHIOZ010000106.1 GCA_018894995.1 Patescibacteria group bacterium
GCTTATACAAGATTTGTTTTCCATCAATATCATCTTAATGAGGAAATAATATGAATTGGAATCGCTTTTTTATGGCATTGGTAAGATTTTTTGGGGCTGTTATATTTTTCTTTGGGAGACTGCTCCGTGATATTATTCTTGAAATTTGGAGAGGAACCCGGAGAATAATTGTAAGATGGTCACCTCTCGCGGTCACAGTGGTTTCTGTTGTAATTTTCTACAAACTGAACCCTCGCGGAGCCGAAGCTCTTCTACAATTGATTTTAGTTGCGGGAATAATGATTTACGGATTTAAGCTGATTATTTCTTCTTTTTTCGGAAAAAAGAAGAAATAAACCTCCACCCCCACAAATCAACAGAAAACCGCTCTGTTTTGAACAGTACCACAAAAAGTGGACACGAAAGTGTCTGCTTTTTTTTGTATTCTTGCCTTCTGGCAAGTTGGTCATATACAATATTATTAATTACTAATTTAAAGTAATTAAAGGGGTCAGTTAAAGGCATTAAAGGGGTCACATTAAAGCATTAAAGGGGTCAGCCACCTTTTTTAACTATTTTTTAGAATTAAAGGTGGCTGACCCCTTTTCTTCCCTTTTCTTCTTTTCGTCTTTTCGTATGACCCCTTTTCGATGACCCCTTTTCGACCCCTTTTCTTCAACAGAGCCATATTTTGATTAGCTCGAATATGATTTTTGAGATAGTATGGCAAAAAAATTCTTTTTAGTGGGCTCCCGACACCCACTTTTTTTATAAAAACAAAGTGAAACCGTAACAAAACCGCAATTCTTTTGCGTTTTAAATAAATATGTGTTATCTTTATTGCACTATGATAAATGTTGAATTAACAAAAAATAACAACGAAAATAACTTGGGTCTTTTGAGAAGATTCAGTAAAAAAATAAAAAGTTCAGGAATTATTCCCAGAATGCGTTCTATTCGATATAACTCTCGGGTTGAATCGAAATTTACTCGCAAGAAAAAAGCATTAAAAACAATAGCCAAAAAAATTGAAATTGATGAGTTAATTAAAATGGGAAAAATGCCGGAGAAAAAAGTTTTTGGTAGAAAATAACATTTGACACCAAATGATTCTAGAAAAAAATTTCAGTATTAAAAACACAACAAAAGGCAAGCTACCAAGCTTGCCTTTTGAAAATATGAAAAATGAGGTTTTGGGAAAAAAATATGAATTGAGTTTGGTTTTTATCGGAGACAAATTGTCTCGCAGATTAAATAAAGAATATCGAAAAAAAGATAAACCTACCAATATTTTAAGTTTTCCTCTCTCTGATACCACGGGTGAAATTTTTATCAATCTCTCTTTCGCTAAAAAAGAAGCTAAAAAATTTGACAGGGATTTTTCCAATTTTATCGGTTTTTTAGTTATACACGGTTTAGTGCATTTGAAAGGTTTCGAACATAGTAGTAGAATGGAAGAGAAGGAAATAAAAATCAGAAAAAAATTTAATATCTAATTTAGTATTTTTAAATTTATTCTCCGTCGAAAAATTATTCACCTTTGATAAAAACTTTTTTTTAATAATTAAAAACAAAACAAAGTGACTAAAAAGATTTCAGTTGGTATAGATGTTGGAACGCACCAAGTCAAGGTGGCGGTGGCTGAACTCATGAAAGAAAAAAATAAAAATATTCCACGAATTATTGGAAGAGGAATTTCTGAGTCAAAAGGTCTTCGTAATGGATACATAGTAAACCAACCCGATGTAACAAAGAGTCTTGAAAAAGCAATCAATCAAGCAGAGAGATCTTCTGGAGTAAAAATTAAAAAAGCTTATATTTCAATTAGTGGCGTCAGTTTGGAAGGTGTTATTTCCGATGGCTCGGCTATTGTCAGTAAGGGAGATTTTGAAATAACAGATTTGGATGTCCAAAAAGCTATAAATGCCAGCGAAAACAACGTCCAATTGTTAAACAAAAAAATAATTCATACTATTCCTATCCAATACAAAATTGATGACAAAAAAGTTTTAGGAAGGCCAATTGGAATAAAAGGAAAAAAACTTGAAGTTAAGACTCTTTTCATTACATACCTTAAACAACACTTGGACGATTTAATTCAAGCAATTGAAGAAACGGGGGTTGAAGTGGAAGATATTATTGCCGCTCCGATAGCTTCAAGCCTTGTTACTCTAAGTAAATCTCAAAAAATAGCCGGGTGTGTTCTCGCAAACCTCGGTTCAGAAACTGTATCTATTATAGTGTTTGAAAACAATATACCAATTTCATTGGAAGTCTTCCCTATTGGGTCTACCAATATTACAAACGATATTGCTTTGGGTTTAAAAATACCTTTGGAAGAAGCCGAGAAAATTAAAATAGGAGTAGTAAACAATTCATCTTATCCAAAGAAAAAATTAGACGAAATTATTCTTGCCCGACTAGCTGATATTTTTGAGCTGATAGAATCTCATCTTAAAAAAATTGGAAGAAATGGGCTTCTCCCTGCTGGAATTGTTTTAACAGGAGGAGGTTCGGGAATAACAACAATAGAAGATTTGGCAAAAGCTTTTCTAAAATTACCTTCAAAAATTGCATCAATTAATTTTATAAACAATACCAGCAGTAAAATAAAAGATTCGACATGGTCAGTCGCTTACGGACTTTGCGTTTTTGGATTGACTTCAGATGAAGATTCACGAGGATTTAAAATTTTCAAAAATATTAAGCAAAGAATAATGGGGTGGCTTAAACAATTTTCTGTTTAATAAAATGTAGAGTGAAAATGTTTAGTTGTTATTCTGGTCGGCGCCAAAATTAAAATTCACAGGAACAAAGTTCCTGTGAATTTTAATTTTGGCGCCGACTTTTTTTCAAATTTTTCAAAAACAAAGTAACCACTCACACTTGTTGAATTTGCATAGATAGTGGAGAAATGTTTAGTATATAAAATTAACTGGATTGCCGTGGATTTTTTGAAAGGATTTTTTAAAAAATTCTTTCAAAAAATCCACGCAAAGACGAAATGCCGAAGGCATTTCGTCGACGGATTTTCCTCCGGAAAATCCGTCTTCGCGAGAAAATCAGCACAATTTTTTACTACACCAAATGAACGGTCGTTCATTTAGTGTAGTAAAAAATTGTGCAATTATTTTCGTGGCGATCCAGAATAACATCGTTAATTTTTAATGAGTTCGGTGTTTATAAGTGTGAGTAGTTACAAAACAAACCATTGACAGAACAATAAACTTTATAGTACAATGATAATTAGGATTTCTAAGACAATGTTAAGATAAAAAGTCCTAACATTATGTTTAACTTCTGAGAAAGGAGTTAGCTATGGATAAAAAAACAGTATGGAGATTTACAATCCGCAATGGAGTTGTCTCTCATGGGGAAAAAATGAGACAACAAATAACCAGAAATGGTTGCAACGAACCTTTTAAAAACCGCTACTGGTGTCCAAAACTCCAATGGTTCGGAAAAACTGTATGCCCTTTTTTAAATCGTCGCGAATGCGACAACTACAAGCAAATGTGCGGGATAAGATAGATTGTCTCTGTATATAATACAAAACATGCAAAAATCCATGCGAGAAATCGCACGGATTTTTTAAGTGACAACCTAGAAAAACTCACCATTTCCACAGTAACCGGGTTACTGTAGGTTTCATCTAATTTCAATAAAAAAAGGGTTCTTTTCAGAACCCTATTCTCAATCCTCTAAAAAACTTTTGTGGTATTTTTTTCGTATTTTAACACTTGCCACTAAACCTGTGGTCAAATAAAATAATGAACCCATAAGAACAAATTCAGGAAGTTTATCTATTATTCCAAAAAGAAAAAGAAAAAGAAAAACTATACCCAAAATAATGGGTATTCCTAAATCACCTTCGTATTTTTTTGCCTTACTTGATGCACAAATAATAGCAGGCACAACCC
>JAHIOZ010000147.1 GCA_018894995.1 Patescibacteria group bacterium
ATTTCATTTATGTAGGGTCCAAACAATGCTATTGTTGCTAAAATCAGAGTACTGCATATTAATACCCAATCAGATGGAAAAATCATTTTAACCCTCCCGCTAAATATTTTACTATATTTTTAAATATAAAGATACAATATGATATGTATTTTAACATATGCCTTAAGAAACCAGGGGGTTTTTCATTATGCCTTGAAATATCAGATTTTCAAAAATTGCATATTAAGTAGATGAATAAGGGAGAGATAGTAGAGTTTTATGATCATAAAAAAATATGATTGTATTGTAAAGAAAAATAAAAAGGTGGTGAAAACCCTCTATTAATTAGAACTATTTTTGCTCCTTGGCTCAAAAGCTACGCCACCGCAAAAAAAAGCTCCTGACGAGCGGTCGTTGTGATGAGATGACCAAAAGTTATTTACCAGGAAGTCAATAAAAGCAGGTTAACAGATCATTTTAATAAAATACCGGGAGAGAGAGGAAAAGAGGCCATCTACAATCGATTTTAAGGCATTTGTTTTTTTCTTTGTTTATGTTAATACCTTCTTTTTAACTGTAATTTTTATTAATAAGGGTGAGTTAATGGAGTGAGAGAATAGCCTCTTTGCTGATTAGGGAAAAACTCATTTAAGCCTGGTCTATTTCAATAATTTTCCTAATGATTATTATATTCTAGGTGGGGGATTATATCAAAATGGTGAAAACCACCATTTCATATAACGTATCGGGTTAAAAGAAGTTGAGCGTAGCCCAATTTGGACGGAGCGAATGCAATGAGCGAAATCTTTTAACCTATGTTAAGTGAGTGCGTTAGCACCGAGCTAGGGTGCAACATCCTTTCTGAATGGGTCGCGGTCGAAAATATATAGCGCAGTTTCGCTCCCACCAACCGATAAGTTAACAGAGAATTGTATAGGGTTTCTATTTTTTCAGAACTTTTTTAAGGGCGTCTATAGAAAATTTGACTTCATCAGAAGTATTATAAAAATAATAACTTAATCTGCAAGATGCGGGAGGATTTAATCTATAATAATGATGTGCGAGAGTGGCACAATGACAGCCCGCTCTTGATTCAACCTTCTCTTTGCTCAATTCGTTTGCTATCTGAAATGGATCTTTCTTTTTCGAAACAAAAGAGAACAAAGATATTCTCTTTTTTGCGTCTTTTGGACCAAATAAATATAAATCAGGGATCTGTTGAAATTCTTCTAAGGCAATCGAACTTAGTTTTTCTTCATAAACTCTTATTCTCTTCATAGCTTTTTTCACAACAGCCTTGTTTAGTCTTTTCTTAGAATTAAAATATTTGTTTTTCTCAGGATTCAAAACTAAATCTAACAGATTTCTTATGGCTGCTGCCGAAAGTATTGTACCGAGTATGTTCGGGGTGCCTGCTGTAAACTTCCAAGGAAGCTTATTATAACCAACATACTCCTGACTGACTTTTCCTTCTGCTATCATGTCCCCACCATATAAAAATGGTCTGAGTCTTGAAAGGATATCCTTTTTTGCATATAATGTTCCAATGCCAAAAGGGGCTAGCATCTTGTGAAAAGACCATACTAAAAAATCTATGTTTAGCTTATTAATATCTATAAATAAATTAGGCACAAGTTGACACCCGTCAATCAAAAGATAAGACCTTCTATCTCCATCAGGTTGTTCATATCCGCTTTTGTCTGCAATTTGTTTAATTTTTTGCAGGGGGTTTATTGTTCCTAAAAAATTTGAAACTCCTGTACAGCAAACAATTTTTGTTTTTCTATCTACTAAAGAAGACATATGATTCAAGTCTAATTCTCCAGTTGCCTTGTCAAAATTGATAAGCCTACATTCAACATTTACACCAAATCTAGGCAAAATTTCTTTGCAAAGTCCATACCATGGAACATAGTTGGAATTATGCTCCATGAAGGTTGTAACAACATTATCGCCATCTCTAAATTCAGTTAAAAGAGAGTACATCACAGAGTTTATCGCTTCTGTAGCATTCCTATAAAGGATTATGTTTTGCGGTGATTCCGCGCCTATAAAATCTGCAATGGTATCATAAGACTCTTCAAAAATCTCTGTCATTTTTATTGATGCTGTCGATTGCCCTCTATGAACATTATCGTAGAGAGGAGCTAATTTTTTGCAAAGTTCAAGTAATTTGAAGGTGGTCTGTGTTGAAGCAGCATTATTTGTAATGATTCTGCCTGAAGAAATAGCTGGAAAATTTTCTCTTATCCTAATTAAGTCTAAATCAGTAGTTATTTTTTTAGCCATATTTAAAAGTTAACCTTTATTCTTTAAAAACTTTTCTTTTTTCGTTTGAAGCCGTCCTGTCCCATCAAGGTTTAGGAGATGAAAAATCGTTTCTATAATATCCGAGCGAAGCGAGACTATCTGCGCCGAAGGCACCCGCGACCCGTTTCTATTTTTTATACATTCGTCTTACCGTGTCTCAATTTTTCAATAAGCACTTCTCGGTTAATTGGTTCATCATATCGCCAGTATATCAACAATGCTCCGTTTGATTTACATTTTTGCATTTTTCGTCGATCAAGTCTCTTCGTTCTTCCAAATGATTCTTCACCGCCAAAAAAGTCAAGCGGTTCAAAGTGTTGCCTACCTTGATATTCAAAAGCAAGCTTTTTCGATGGCACAAAAACATCAAGATGTTGTGGCTTGAGCCAATCAGGAGTTCCATGGTGCTGAGCTTCAGGAAAAATGGTTTTAACTAGATTGTACAGTTGCATTTCAGAAATCCAGCCCTCGCCGATTCTCGGAAGTCCATGATTTTCGCGAAGCAAGTTTTCTGCTTCTCTAAGTATTTCTTCAACAAGTTCTATAAATGGGTTCCCAAGATCCTTAGCTAAATTAAGGTTCTTTCTTAGTAAGTCTATCTCATAGAACTCTTTTCCATTTATTTTGTGGCTACGACCCGTATATCGTATGCCATTGGTTCCATAGTTAGATTTTTCAATTTCACTCAGAGACGTTCCGGTGGTAAAGTTTGGCTCTTTTCTTCTTCTTTTCCACAATTTATGCCGATATGCTTCTATTCCGCTAAGGTGAAGGCCTTTGTCTAAAATCTTTCTTTGATAATATGAGGGAGAATGTGTTGTCCAAAGCCCAGCATATTCTCGGTCTTCAGGAGTTTCGATAACTCTGCAATGTTGAATCTGATCTGGATATCTATCGAATAACCTACCCTCTGGACATTTATCATATTGAACAGAAAATGAATTAATGGTTACTGGGGTGTTATCTCTCTTAAACTCCCCATCCCAAAGATAGACACCCAGATGCCAGTCTTGTTTTCTTTGTTCGATCAATTCCTCCATAGTAGGAGCGTTTTCAATGATAATATCAAGCGGCAACTTAAGTCCTGCTTTTAGATATTGTTCAATTACTACATCGATACAAGAGCAATATTCCGAGAGATTAGAGTTAATCAATTCATTCCGCGATGTCCCGTTTCTAAAATATAAAAGATCTTTCCCTATTAAAGGAGCATTCGCAAGACGCTTGAGATAGATGAGTTCATTATGAAGCTCACCATAAGATTTATCTCCCAGAGCATCATAGTACTTTTGCACTGCCTCTTCATATTTGTCTTGGGAAACGAGTTCTCGGATTTCTTGATATTGGGCAATGTACTCTTTGGGTCTTTTCTTGGCTTTTATAAGATTCCCACTCGCAGGATCAATATAATCAAGGTATCCTTCCTCTCTAAGTTTTTCATTCACTTTCACCATGTTTTCCTGCCACGGTTTCCAATAATTCTCTTCAAGAAAATCAACCAACTCTTGGAAGGTTTTACCAGTTTCCACTTTAAGTCTTTCTGCAGCGGAACGAACCCGATCTTTATATGCTTTGGAAGCGTAGGCGTAGTCATAATGTCCATTTCGACAGTATATAATAAGGGAAAGAACATCCGCCCCGTAGATCTTGGGCCTTGGCAGATTCTTGGCAGTTTTGTACAAAGATGCCATCAAGTCATTTTGTTCATCCGTAAAGCTAACGATGTGCCATATATCTTCTCCCTCACCTCGAATTTTATGCTGGTGGGCAAGCCTGGAAAGTTCAACAGCCTGAGGATAACGTTTACTTTTAGAAAAACCAAAGTGGATTTTGTATAATTCAGTCATTTTGATTTATTCCTTGTTAGAAATGGCGTCTAATTTAAAATAATTGAACTACTTCAGGTAAAGTTTCAAAAATTAACCACTAATTTCCCCTGTGGTATATCTTTATAGATTCTTAGCTTATCATAAACTACTTTTATTAATTCTACAAATAATAGTTTTATATATGGGTAAGTTAAGGGGTCCTTCTTGTATCGGGGAAGGATTGCTATTTTTGCTTTAATAGTCGGGTTTATTTGTTTAATTAATGCAGTCATAAAAAGGTAAAGTTACATAAAAACGGTTATACAGATTATACGAAAAAACAACAAAAAGAGTTATGACCATAAATTTATAACCGGATAAATCGGTTAAAAAAAAGGGGAATGATTACAATATTACATGCCTGGTACAAAAAGCTCCTGGCGGGCGGTCGTGAGAACTAGATGGCCAGAAGTTATTTACCAGAAAACCAATAAAAGCGGGTTAACAGATCATTTTAATAAAATACCGGGGGGAGAGAGAAAAAGAGGCCATCTTTTTAACTGTAATTTTTATTAATAAGGGTGAGTTAATGGAGTGAGAAAATAGCCTCTTTACTGATTAGGAAAAAACTCATCTAAACCTGGTCTATTTCAATAAGTAAGCGCCCACGATAAGACAAACAATGATTACAAGCGTCATCGCTATTTGTAAAGGTAATACATAAGTTTTATGCTTGCATTCCGCGGTTGGTTCCAATTTCAGTTCCTTTTCGATTTTTTGGAGATTCCGCACGGCGCGACGTTCGCCGTTTTGCATACCATACATATGGATTGAAACGAAGATACCAAAAAGCCCAGTTGCAATTAATCCAAGACCAAATATGGAGTTTTTGTCCGCAAGTCTAGCTAAGACGACACCGGCTATGCCCAAATATGCAAAAGGTACTTGCCAGAGTTGGGAACTATACCAACGTGAACGAGAATTAAGCTCAGCAAGTTGCGCTATGAGTGATTCGACCTTTGGTTTTTCCATTTCATTTTGTGTATCCATGCCTAATCCCTCCTTCCATGTAAAGTTCGGATAAATATATTTACATTTAGTTTTCGTTCTTTATAAGGCCTAGATGAATATAAGATTTGGCATAGACGGAATGATTTTAGATAACTTAAAATAATCGAACTACTTCGTCTATGCATGACTCTGGGTGTGGTATATCTTTATAGATTCTTAGCTTATCATAAACTAATTTTATTAATTTTACAAATAGTAATTTTATATATAGGTAAGTCAAGGGGTCCTTCTTGTATCGGGAAGGATCCCTTTATAGTTTTATAAAATAAGGAGCATTTATAAGGAAATCAAAGAAATAGGAAGCTTTATACATTATAAAGGGCAATAATGTTCTAATATTGACTATTATATAAAAATATGATAATATGTTCATATACCGCTTAGCTTTGCTTGATTTAAAGCCTGTCCCCGACCTGATCGGGGATTTAAAAAAAGGAGGTGATAAAAATGGCCATAGTAGTAACAGTTCCTCGTGATTCAGCTCTACAGTTAAGACTGGTAGTAGGCGTTAATCCGCTTACCGGAGCACCTATCGTTCAGGGGAAGA
>JAHIOZ010000166.1 GCA_018894995.1 Patescibacteria group bacterium
AAAAATATATTATGGCTGAAAAACCGACAGTAAGTGTAATTATACCAACTTATAATAGAGCACATCTAATAGATAGATCTATACAAAGTGTATTAAATCAAACCTACCAGGACTTTGAACTAATTGTCGTAGATGACGGGTCTACTGATAATACGGAAGATATAATTAGACAATTTCAAGAAAAAGACAAGAGAATTAAATATATAAAGCATGATAAAAACAAAGGCGGCTCAGCAGCAAGGAATAGTGGTATTAAAATGTCGTGTGGGGATTATATTGCGTTTTTGGATTCAGATGATGAATGGCAGTCTAAAAAACTTGAAAAACAAATTAAACATTTAAATAAAAACCATTTTGAGTCTTTTATATCCTACACAGGATATATTAGGGTAAATAATGAAGGAGATCGCAGTGTATTTACACCAATTAAACATGGAGATATTTATAATGATCAGCTTTGGAATGATTACGTTAGTCCAACATCTGCTGTTATGGTCAAGAACATTTGTTTTAAAAAAGTTGGACTATTTGACGAATCCCTTCCTGCACGTCAAGATTACGATATGTGGCTTAGACTTTCTAAGCATTATACTTTTGATTATATTATTGAGCCTTTAGTTATAATTTATGACACGAATAAAGGCGCTATTTCAAATAATATTATTGCTCGAAAAAAAGGAGAGAACATAATTAGATTAAAAATAATTAAGCAAACAAAAAATATTTCAATTATTAAACAACGAAGGATTCTTGCTAATCATTATTATCAAGCAGGACGTTATTTCTGTGGAAAATTCGGTACAAGATTAGGTAGAGAAGAACTGTTTAGAGCCATACAATTTTGGCCTTTTAAAATAGAACATTGGCTATACTTTTTTACTTCTCTTTTAGGAGATAAAGTTTATCGATATTTAGTAAAAATTAAAAAACATATAAGAAAATATTTTAAATAAAATGTTAAAAATAGTACGTTCATTAACTTATATTTTAATAATAGGATTACCTTTACAAGGTTTAATATTACATTTAGTACCTAAATTTAAGTTTTGGAAAGAAACTGTTTTATTTCTTTTAATATATATCACTATTATATTCGCTTTATTTGTTGTGCAGAAAAGAAATTATAAAATCATTAATCATATAAGCATAATTGACCAATTATTGTTATTGTATATAATCTATATTGGTATACGAGCTTTGTTAAGTAAAGATATTCTAGTAGGATTAATTGGTTTTGGCACATATACAACTTATATAATTCTTTATTTTTTGATTATCGTTTCATTTAACTCAAACAACATATTTAAATTGATTGATTGGATTATTGTATCAGCGGTTATCGTTGCTGCTTTTGGATTAGTCCAAGCATTTTTTAGTCCAACTGCTTTTGGTTTATTAGATGAACCAATGAAACAAAGTATTGGTGAAATAAATATAGGTCGTTTGACTTCTACTTTTGGAACACCTTTAGACTTTGGTGCATATATTGCCCTTGTTACTCCATTAGTGCTTGCTCGGCTATTGTTGGCAAAAAATTTGGCGAAGCGTGCTATACTTTTAGTTATTGTAATAGTATTTATAATAAGTATAGCTTTAACATTTACTAGAACAGCTTGGATCCAATTAATAGTATCTTTTTTAGTTATTACATGGGGACTTTTTTCAAAAAAGCGGTTTCGAAAATATATTTGGCTTACTGGATTTATCATAGTTGTTATCATAGTTGGAATTAACCTTTTTATTTCGAGCGATTTTAGTTCACAGACATTAACTACAAGATTTTATTCAATATTTGATTGGCAGCATGATTTATCTAATTTGCAAAGAATAGAACGATGGGAAAATTCTTTGGAATTATTAAACGGAAGCTCTTTTTTATTTGGTATTGGACCGGGAACGACTATGAATAGAGCAAATTTTTATTATAAAACAGGAATAATTTGCCCAGAAAGTTATATTTTACAATTACTAATTGAACTCGGAATCTTTGCACTTATAGTATTTTTAATGATCTTTATCTATTTCATCAAGCAAGGAGTGAACCTCTATAAAAACACAACTATTAATGAAAAAAGTAGTTTTACTGCTTTAGCAATAACAGCAGCAATATTTGGCTTAGGTATTAATTTTATTGTTTCACTAAGCTTTAATAATTGGAGTATTTTATCAGTATTTTGGTTAGGTTGTGCTTATTTATCTCTTCAGCAGAAATACTTGTATCAACAAAAAAAATCCGTAGAAAATAATAGGTAAAAAGATGAGAATAGCAATAGATCTAATTACAATAACGGGAAAAAATGCAGGACTTCAATCTTATGCTAAGCAATTAGTGGAAGGTCTTGCAAAAGTTGATAATGAAAATGAATATATATTATTAATAAATTCTAGAGCAAAAAAGATATTTTCAATTAATCAATCTAACTTTAAGAATATTTTTATTCGTACTCCGAAAAGATTTATTGGTATTTGGGAACAAATATATTTTCCATTTGTTCAATTTCTTAAAGGGGTTGACCTTTTGCATAGCCCTGTTTCTGCAGTTCCTATTGTAGCACCATGCAAAACAGTTTTAACTATCCATGATTTAACATTTAAAATATACCCTAAGACGATGCAATGGTGGGATCGTTTTTATTGGAATTTTTTTATAACTCAGGGGGTAAAGCGAGTTGAAAGAATTATAACAGATTCTATTAATACTAAAAAAGATTTAATTAAATATTATAATATTCAAAAAAATAAAGTTTCGGTTATACCCTTATGTTGTTCTTCTCAGTATTATATGTCTTCGAATGATTTGTTTTTAAATGAAATTAAGCAAAAATATAATATCAATAAACCATATATTCTCTTTGTAGGTACTTTAGAACCAAGAAAAAATATTAGTATATTATTAAAAGCTTTCAATATAGCAAAACAAAAAGGAAAACTTAAACATTCTTTAGTAATAGTAGGGAGAAAAGGTTGGTTATTTGATGATATTTTTCAAATAGTAAAGAATTTGAGAATGGAAAATGATGTAATATTTACTGATTTTGTACCCGATGAAGATTTACCAAGCTTTTATCATAGAGCTGAACTTTTTATATATCCTTCAATGTATGAGGGATTTGGTTTGCCTCCTTTAGAGGCAATGGCTTGCGGGACTCCCGTTATTACTTCCAATAGCTCTTCACTTCCTGAAGTTGTAGGAGATGCGGGAATTCTTATTGATCCAAAAGATGTTAATGCGTTTGCTTCCGCAATAGTTAGAGTATTAAATAATGAAGAGCTTAAAATCGAATTAGCGAAAAAAGGTAAACTTCGGGCACAACGATTTACTACAGAAAAAATGGCATATAAAACTATAAAGATATATAAAAAAATAATTGAGGTAGGATAGATTAAATAACTTATTGATATAGGGAATAAATATAGATGTTCAATAATGTTCATTTTTAAGTTAAAAAATATAATTAATTTGGGAGTTCATATTTCATAATAAAGGAGCACTATTTAGCTAAAATGAAAATATTATATATTACTTCGACAGTACCATACCCACTCACTGATGGAGGTAAGATTGCATCATATAATAGTATTAAGTATTTAGCTTTAAGGGGCCATGATATAACTTTGATTTCTATTACCGATAAAGGAAAAAAGGTTCCTGAAATAGGAAAATATTTTAAATTAATTACAATTAAAAAAAATACTAAAAATACTATTTTAGGATATTTTTTAAATATATTTACTAATACTCCATATACTATTTCTAAGTATCATTCAAAAAAAATTAAAGAAGAGATTCTAGATTTCTTAAAAAAAAATAACTTTGATATTATTAATTTAGAACATTTACATGTTGCATATTACGGAAATTTTATAAAAAAGGAATATAATTTACCAATTGTGCTAAGAGAACAAAATATAGAAAATATAATTATGAAGAGATTCTATAAAAATCAAAAGAATATTTTTATTAAATTTTATGCATATTTACAGTTTAAAAAACTTTATAAATACGAAGCCAAAATTTGTGAAATATTTAATCGTTGTCTAATGATTACTAAAAACGATGAAAAAATAATAAAGGAAATGAATCTTAAAATAAAAACAAATGTAATTACAGCAGGCGTAGACACTTCAAATTTTTTCCCAATAAAAATCAAGGAGGAAGAATTTTCAATAATTTCTGTAGCTTCAATGGATTGGTTACCTAATATAGAAAGTATCCATTGGTTTTGTAATGAAATTTATCCTTTGATAATTAAAATAATACCTAAAATAAAATTATATATAGTAGGGAAAAACCCGCCGAAGAGTATTAAAAATATAAATAATCAGAATATAATAGTAACTGGTTTTGTAAAAGATGTAAGAGAGTATTTGGCTAAGTGTCAGGTATTTATCGTACCATTAAAAACAGGTAGTGGCATGCGTATAAAGATATTGAATGCTTTGGCTATGGGGAAAGCTATTGTTTCTACATCTATTGGTTGTGAAGGAATTGATGTTGTTGATGGAAAAAATATTTACATTGCAGATAACAAAGAAGAATTTGCTAAAAAGATTATTTTTTTATTGAATAATGAGAATGAGAGAAAAAAAATAGGAAAAGAAGGGATAAAACTAATAGAGAAGAAATATCGATGGGAAAAGATAGCAGAGGATATCGATATTGTATTTAAAAAAATTATAAATGAGAATAAAAAAATAATGATATAGATTTATTATTAAAGTGATACAATAAAATAAAACATTTTACAGAATAAACAATTAATTTTTAAAATTTTAGTTGCAAATAGGTAATTAAATAATAATACAGTTTGTAAAATCTAAAATATAATTACGGGAATAGAATATATGGAAGAATTAAGAAAGAATAATGAAAAAGAATTTTTCTATCAAGTATTTAAATCTAAAAGCAGGCAGCATATGTCGAAATTTTATAAAATTACTAATTGTAGCAGGAAATATTATGAGAAATATCTTTTTTCTAATTGTTGCGATAAGAAGGTGCTTGAATATGGTTGTGGGACCGGCTCATATGCTTTTAATTTAGCAAAGCATGGAGCAACGGTTTTAGGTATTGATATTTCTGAGATTGGAATTAAAATGGCCAAGGTTAAATCTAAAAAGACAAATTTAAAAAATGTTTCATTTTTGGTAATGGATGCAGAATCTTTACAAATTGAAGATAATTTCTTTGATATAATTTGCGGTAGTGGTATTCTACATCACCTTAACTTAAATAAATCTTTAAATGAAATAGTTAGAGTTTTAAAACCAAATGGTAAAGCAATTTTTATTGAACCTTTGGGATTAAATCCTTTTATAAATTTTTATAGATATTTAACGCCTGCTATGAGAACAAAAAATGAGCATCCTTTAAAAACTAAAGACTTGAAATTAATTAAAAATTACTTTAGTCACGTTAATTATAAATTTTTTCATCTTTCATCATTGCTAGCTGTTCCCTTTTGTAATTATAGAAAATTTTCTTCAATGCTTATACTACTTGATAAATTTGATCAAAAATTATTTAGATATATACCTTTTATAAAATTGATGTCTTGGCAAGTTGTGATTACCCTTAAAGAACCAATAAAATCATTTTAGAGTAATATTAATTTTATTATATTTATTTTACTATTAATTATAATAATTTACATTTCAATATTTAAAATAATATTTAAAAATGGTTTTTTAATTTTCGATCTTTAATTATAATATTTTTTATAAGGAAACAATATAATATGAAAAGAATATTGATGTTATCTTATCGTTTTCCTTATCCTTTGATAGATGGTTCACGAATTAGAATTTATAATATTGGTAAAATTCTGGCAGAAAAGTATCAAGTTGATTTATTATCTATAAATGAAGGTGATATTGCTAATGAGGATATTGAGGAGCTGGAGAAAATTCATAACAAAGTCATTCCATTCTCTTTTAACCCGATATGGTTTAAAATAAATACTTTAAAAGGATTATTTTCTAAAGATTCTCTTCAAATTTATTATCATCACTTTAGAACAGTACAAAAGTGGATTGATCAACATTATAAAGAATATGATCTAATTTTCTGTGTACATATTAGAATGACAAAGTATTTAAAAAATATCAATAATGTACCAAGAGTTATTGACTTTGTAGATGCCACATCCTTGAATTATCAAGAAGCTCAAAAAAATTCAACAGGAATATGGAAGTTTATTTATCCTATAGAGAACAAAAGAGCATTATCATACGAAATAAAAATATTAAAAGACTATGATAAAACTTTTATTACATCTCCTTTTGATAGAAATTATTTACTTGATAATACTGAAGTGCCTGTTAGCAAATTAGTTTTAATTCCTAATGGAGTGAGAGAGGAATTATTATTTAGGGAAAATAAATTTAAAGAAGAAAATTGGATTGTATTTTTAGGGAAAATGAATTATGCTCCCAATGTAGATGCTGTAATGTATTTTGCTAATGAAATCTTCCCACCAATTATTAAAGAGAAGAGTGATATTAAATTTATTATAGTCGGTTCAAGTCCATCAAAGGAAGTATTAAAACTAAGTAAAAGAAAAAACATAGAAGTCACAGGATTTGTAGATGATCCTTATGAATATTTAGAAAAGGCAAAGATAATTGTTGCACCACTTAGATTTAGCGCAGGAACACAATATAAAATATTAGAAGCTATGGCATTAGAGAAAGTTGTGATAACTACTTCTAAAGGAGCGAGGGGTATTTCCGGAGAAGATGGAAAACATTTTGTAGTAGTAGATGATGAGAAAGAGATGGCAAAAATAATATTGGATTTAATGAAGGATAAAATAAAGAGAAAAAAAATAGGGAACAGTGCTCGGGAACTTATTAAGGAGAAATATAGCTGGAATATTATTGGCAAGGATCTTTATAAAGAAATTGATAATGTTTTAGAAAAAAGATTATAAAAAATTAAATAATGTTTAAAAAATATTAATATACGATGATGTTTATTTAAGGGTAAATTATCAAAGAAGGGAGAAAATAATGTCTCAAAAAAAAGTTTTAATAACTGGTATCACCGGTCAAGACGGTTCTTATTTAGCAGAATTTTTATTAAGTAAAGGATATGAAGTATTTGGTTTAGTTCGCAGGACTAGCATCTTAAATTTTGAAAGAATAAAACACATTCAAGATAGAATTAAACTAATATCCGGAGATTTATTAGACCAAAATTCTTTAATGAATGCAATTAAAGAATCCAATCCGGAGGAAATTTATAATTTAGCTGCCCAATCTTTTGTGCCTGCTTCATGGAAGCAACCCGTATTTACAGGTGAAGCAACAGCTTTGGGTGTGGCAAGAATGTTAGAGGCAATTAGAGCAGTTAATCCGAAGATAAAATTCTATCAGGCATCGAGCAGTGAGATGTTCGGAAAAGTGAGAGAGGTACCTCAAACCGAAAAAACTCAATTTTATCCCAGAAGTCCGTATGGTGTAGCAAAATTATATGGGCATTGGATTACAATTAATTATAGAGAAAGCTATAATATGTTTTGCTGTAGTGGAATATTATTTAATCATGAATCTCCAAAAAGGGGATTAGAATTTGTCACTAGAAAAGTTACTAATACCGTAGCTAAAATAAAGTTAGGTTTGGCTAACGAATTAAGGTTGGGCAATTTGGATGCAAAGAGGGATTGGGGATTTGCAGGAGATTATGTAAGAGCGATGTGGCTAATGCTTCAACAAAATGAGCCGGATGATTACGTAATATCTACTGGCGCAACATATTCTGTAAAAGATTTGGTACAAATCGCATTCGATTATGTTAATTTAAATTGGAAGGAGTATGTTTTAATTGATCCGAAATTTATAAGACCAGCAGAAGTGAAATTATTATTAGGTGATTCCTCTAAAGCTCTAAAAAAAATAGGATGGAAGCCCGAAGTAAGTTTTGAGGAATTAATTAAAATGATGGTAGATACAGATTTAGAGATAATAAAGAACGATATTCATTTATTAAATTTAAATAAAAAATAAGGTGTAAATTATGAAAGCTTTAATCACTGGAATATCAGGTTTTGCGGGGTCATATTTGGCAGAATTTCTCCTTAACAATGGATATGAAGTTTACGGGACTTTTTATGATAAAAGCACATTTTCTAATCTTAATGGTTTTATAGATAAAATTAAATTATATCAATGTGATATAAGAAATTATGCTACTCTAAAAACTATTATTGGAGATGTCCGACCTGAAGAAATTTACCATTTAGCTGCTATATCATTTGTACCTACTTCATTAAAGGATCCCAAATTAACTTTTGATACCAATCTATATGGAACATTAAATCTTTATCAAGCAGTTATTGAGCAGAAGATTAATCCTAAAATATTGTTTGTGGGGTCTGCCGATGAATACGGAATAGTCAATGAAGATGATTTACCAATAAAAGAAGGGTGTCCTTTGCGCCCAATGAATCCTTATTCTATTAGTAAGGCAAGTGCAGATTTTTTAAGTTACACTTATTTTAAAAATTATGGCTTGAATATTGTTCGTGTGAGACCATTTAATCATATTGGTCCAAGGCAATCTCCCGATTTTGTATGCTCCAGTTTTGCCAAACAAATAGCAGAAATTGAAAAGGGATTAAAGGAACCAATGATAAAAGTTGGCAATTTAGAAGCAAAGAGAGATTTTAGTGATGTAAGGGATATGGTAAGAGGTTATTGGCTTGCTTTGGATAAAGGGGAACCAGGGGAAGTATATAATCTTTGTTCTGAAAAAACTATTCAGATTAAAGGATTATTAAATCACCTTTTAGAATTATCTTCAAAAAAAATAGAAATAACGAAAGATCCAAAGAGAATGAGGCCTTCCGATAATCCTATTTTGCAAGGTGATTGCTCAAAATTTAGGAGAAAGAGTGGATGGAAACCAGAAATTCCTTTGGATAAAACATTAAAAGATATATTGGAATATTGGAGAAAAGTATTGTAGCAAGATAGTAAAAAATATATTATCAAGATTTATAATTTTTAAATTTTTATTAAATTTTATGGTTTGTGATAAAGTTTTTATTTCATATTAGTGGAGGAAAATATTGGAAAATTACTTAAAGTTGGGGCAAATATTTTAATGAAGAGAATTGTTATAACTGGGGCTAATGGTATTATTGGTGCTGAATTGTGTAAAAGATTTATAGATAAGGGTTATTATGTTATTGGAATTAATAGGATAGAACCTCAACGAAAACGAAGAAGATAGTGGGCAGTTTGATTCTGTAATCAGGAGTAAAAATAAATTTGGACTTAAGTAGGATGACCGTGATTTAAAAAAGTAGAAAGAGGAAAGATATGATATTTTTAATTTTTTTAGTATCATTTGTAGTTAGTTTTGTGGGATTTCCCATAATAATCCCCCGCTTGAAGAAGGCGGGAATCGTGGGGAAGAATATGAATAGTGAGAAACAAGAAGAGATTGCAGAGATGGGCGGATTGGTAATAGCGGCTGGCTTTGGAGCAGGAATAGTTTTTGCTATTTTTTTAAAGACCTTTTTTGACTTATTTCTTTCGGTTAGTTTGACCTCGATTCTGGCGGTCTTATCCACTGTATTGGTCGTGGTAATAATTGGCGTCTTTGATGATTTAATTTCTATGAAGCAATGGATAAAGGCGACAATGCCAGTATTTGCCGCTTTGCCTTTAATGGCCCTTAAAGAAGGATACAGTATGATGAGAATTCCTTTTGGGGGGCTGATAGATTTTGGTATCTTTTATTCTTTAGCTTTGGTGCCTTTAGGTATTACAGGAGCAGCTAATGCAGTAAATATGTTAGCTGGGTTTAATGGTTTAGAAGTAGGTATGGGAGCA
>JAHIOZ010000107.1 GCA_018894995.1 Patescibacteria group bacterium
AAACTATAGAAGGAGCACTTGATGAAGCTGAAGATAAAATTTTTAAAGGGGAAGAAAGACAAATGGTTAAAGAATTATCAAACATAAGCCGTAATTTGTTAAATATTAAACAAGCTACAAATATTCACGAAAGTATTTTGGAAGATTTGAAAAAAGATGGGAGTAAATTGTTTGATGCCAAATTTGGTCAATCAGTAAATAAAATAATTTTGGAGTATCAAAAAATGCGCAAAGAAATAGAAATAAATCGGGAGTCATTCGATGAACTGCGCGATACAAATAATTCTCTTCTTTCCACCAAGCAAAATGAGACAATGACTGTTTTGACTATTATGGCTTTTGTTACTTTTCCACTTTCGCTTTTGGCTTCCATATTTGGAATGAATACTATAGAAACACCAATTGTCGGACATAATAATGATTTTTGGATTGTCGTCGGAATTATGTTTACTTTGGCGACTCTTTTTTTCTTTTTCTTTAAATATAAAAAGTGGTTGTGAAATTAAATTTTTAATTTAATTTCACCGCGGACTCACGCAGAATGGACGCAGAAATACGCAGAAACGAACGACGAAACGAATTTTGGCTCCGCCAAAATTCGTCATCACACTTTCAACTTTACAAACTTTTAACTTTATAAACTGTTTTTTATGATAAAAATATTCAACACATTAACCAAACAAAAAGAGGAATTTAAACCTATAGAAAATAATAAGGTGCGGTTTTATTATTGCGGACCGACTGTCTATAAAACTCAGCATATCGGTGGATTAAGAGGTAATTTCACAGCTGATTCAATTCGGCGTTCTTTAATGTATTTAAATTACAAAGTTAATTTTGTATCAAATTACACTGATGTAGGACATTTAACCGGAGATAATGAAGGTGATGCTGATACTGGAGAAGACCGAATGGAAATAAGTGCAAGAATAGAAGGAAAAACCCCAAAAGAAATTGCAGATGTCGCTATTGAAAATTATGAAAAAGATACAAAAGATTTAAATTTATTGTTTCCTACTACAAGATGTCGAGCCACTGATTACATTCAGGAAATGATTGATATGGTTCAAATTTTGCTTGATAAAGGTTTTGCTTATCAAACAGATTTAGCAATTTATTTTGATGTTTCAAAAGCAAAAGATTATACTCGCCTTTCGGGACAAAAATTGGAAGAAAATATCCAAGGAGCCGGAACTGGTGAGATTTCTGATTCGCAAAAGAAAAATCCTGTTGATTTTGTTCTGTGGTTTTTTAAAAAAGGTAAACATCAAAATGCTCTTCAAACATGGGGATCCCCTTGGGGAGAAGGTTTCCCTGGGTGGCATATTGAGTGTTCGGCTATGAGCAAAAAACATTTAGGTAACACTATGGATATTCACATGGGGGGAAAAGAACATATTACTATTCACCACACTAATGAAATAGCTCAAAGTGAAGCGGCTAATGGAGTAAATTTTGTTAATTATTGGATTCACAATGAACATTTAGTGATTGATAACAAAAAAATGTCTAAATCTATTGGGAATGTTGTGATGTTAAAAGACATAAAAGAAAAAGGTTTTGACCCGCTCGCACTTCGTTATTTCTTTTTGCAAGCACATTATCGTTCCGGACAAAATTTCACTTGGGAAGCTTTGCAATCCGCTCAAAAAGGATTAGTTAATTTATATGAACAAACAGCGGAACTTTTTGAAAGCAAAAAACCTTTTTGGATATTTTGGAAAAAAGGAAAAATCAATGAAGAATTTAAAAATAAATTTACAGAAAAAATTGAAGATGATTTCAACACTCCGCAAGCTTTGGCGGTTGTTTCAGAATTGTTAAAATCAAAAATAGAAAACAAAGACAAGTTGGCAACAATTTTAGAGTTTGATAAAGTGCTTGGATTGAAATTAGACGAAGCCACAAACAAAATCCCACAGAAAATTTCAATTTCTAAGCTTACACAAGATATTCAAAGTTTAATTAAAGAAAGAGAAATAGCCCGAAAAAATAAAGATTATCAAAAATCGGATGAACTAAGGGAAAAGATTGAGGGTTTGGGTTACAAAATAAAAGATACCGAAAAAGGACAAGAAATTTTTAGCAGAGCTAAAAATTTCTAGTAGTAAGTGATAAACAGTAAGTATTAAGAACGGATTTTGGCTAAAGCCAAAATCCGTCGACAAAATGTCGGAGGTGATTCGTCTTTGCGAGAAAACAGGCGTGAAAAAATTAAAATAAAAAAACCCTTCAAATTTTTCTCACGAAAAATTTGAAGGGTTTTGGACAAGCTCGAACAAAAAAAATAACTACTTACGGAGACCTGCAAAATAACAATTGTTATTTGACCAAGGGTGCAAGTCAAACCAATCCAAGGATATACAGCGCCCGTCTTCATCTCCCACTAAAACCGCCACACGACGCTCGCTACTAATCCCACAGACAGAACCCAGAGAAACAACTTTTACAAACTTCCCCAAATGCCCACTTTTTTGAACAATCCCCAAACCCAAAAGTTCAAAAACAGTTGCTGGTCGGTAATCAACCTTCTCCATTTCCACAATAACATCTTCCGATGTCATTGTTTTATCAAAACAGAAAAGGACTATTTCCTTAGATGTTATTATTCCGTCTTCAGGTCGAGGAAAATTTTTTGAGACAATACCGAAGGAACTAAAACAACGATAGGTAAATATTTTTGTGTACATTACCTCTGATTCGTGCCTACTCCAATCAAATGTTTTTTCAGACACTAACTCTTCTATTTCCTTGCTCTCATCAACTAAAACATTGAAGATTCGAGAAATATAAGGGCTTACTGTCGGACTTGTTATCTGACTCATAGTGTGCTTCTCCTTTTTCTTTATTTTTTGTAATTAATCAATGAACCTACTTTTATTCTGTTATAAGTATACACTATTACCAAATTTTGTCAAGGGGTTATAAAGTAAACACTCACACTTGTTGGATTCTCACGACACAGTTAGTCTGGATCGCCACGAATTTTTTGGGCGAAATTTTGGCGTCTAAAATGGACGACCGTCCATTTTAGACGCCAAAATTTCGCCCAAAAAATTCTC
>JAHIOZ010000148.1 GCA_018894995.1 Patescibacteria group bacterium
GATCCGAAACGGATTTAGACCATAACTGCCGCAACATATCCGCAAGGCAACAAAGCAGGAAACGAACTGAAGATTTTAGATTCCAGGGACAATCCCTGCGATTTCGAAGAATGATCCATGACCCGCGATCAGAATCTGAACAATGGTCACTATATGACCGTCGGTCACGGCTGTACGTCTATCGCACTATTTATGGACTGTCAAGAAAAATCAGAGGGCCATCCGGAAATATTTCAAGATTCAAAAAAAAGTCAACTGGAACGGTTGTTAACTCAGGGATGACCGGTGTCAGATGCGGCATGCATCGTCAATCGACTTGCCGGGAAGGAGATGGATGAGGAAATCGCCGCAGGGGAGGCAGAGTATCCCATCCCGCAATATTCGCTCCCGACCGCGGTAGAGAAAGATTGCGCTGCTCTCCGGATACTCGTCCCGAAACGATTTGAGACCTCTCAGGTCGGCAGGTCTGATCGTCGCGGCATTTTTCACCTCCAGCGCCCACAGTCCCGGGGGGCCATAGATGACGAAATCGACCTCGACGCCGGAGCGGGTTCTCCAGAAATAGAGATCGCTCTTTTCCTGCGAATAGGCGAGCCATCCCTTCAGGTGCTGGGCGACGAGACCTTCCAAGGCCTGTCCCTCCATTTCCTCGGGACGATCCAGCGGCCCCCGCGGCCGAAGGGATCTGAAAATCCCCGTATCGAACAGATAGAATTTCGGATGCGCGGCGAGTTCCCGTTTCGCCCTGCGCGTGAAGACGGGCAGACGGAAGCCGAGGAGGATATCCTCCAGAATCGTCGTATATCCCTCCACTACTTTTCTCTCCACCATGCATTCCCGGGCGACGTTGCTCAGGTTGAGGATGGAGGCATGGGAAAAGCTGATCGCCTCCAGGAAACGGGCGAAATTCCCGACGTTTCGCACCAGCCCTTCCATCTGGACCTCTTCCCTGAGATAGAGGGCGGCATAGGAACGCAATACATCGTCCGGGTTGGCCGAGGAATAAACGAGGGGAAGCAGACCGCGCTGAAGCCCCTCCTCCAGGCGAAAGCGCTCACCAAGCTCGGAGGCCAGGAAAGGATGCATGGTCCTCAGCAACGCCCGGCCACCCAGCATGTCCACGCCCGTCCTTTTCAGCTTGCGCGCACTCGAACCGGTCAGTACGAACGTATAACCCTGTTTTTCCTCAATGAGCTGGTGGATGACGGAAAGAAGCTCCGGAACTTTCTGGATTTCGTCGATCACAAAACATTTTTGTCCACCCTGCCCGCGAACGACCTCGGCAAGGCGCTCGGGTCTTGCCGAAAAAGAACGAACCATTTCGGGATCGAGCAGATCGACATAGCAGGCGTCCGGAAAGCGTTGTTTCATGAAGGTTGATTTTCCCGTTCCTCTGGGACCGAAGAGAAAGAAACTTTCGGCAGGGGGGGTAAAAAATCGGGTGATTGTTTCCATAATGCGCCTCAAAATGGATTTGTCGATTCCATTATGGATGTAATCATCTTTAAGTCAAGGATTATTTGATTGGAGTTCCCTTTTTCAAAGATCCAGGATCATCTGTCGATCAAGCAAGAGGTGTGTCTCCTGATTAGCCTTATCACTTCACTCTCCAATAACCGTCGCGGTCGCTCACGATTCGTTCCACTCGGTTTTCAGATTTGAGCGCGACAAGATGGTTCTCTCGGACTGAAAAGCGAAATTCTACAGGCAGACGGACAGCTTGTCTGCGACGGTTCATGAAAATTTTAGTTGTTTGTGGCATAACACACCTCCGTGATCTATACGGGCAGTATATATCACCTGTTTCAACGTTAAGAACTGACAAATTTCAAGCCCCTTATGCCGGATCGTGGATGATGGGCTGATCCCTGTTAACCGTCCCCCGCCTGTCCCCTCTGACCGCGTGAAGGAGAAGAACCGAGGAGAGGCACCGCGGCGACAGACGGGCGTCCAGCCAGATCGGCACACAGTAGAGGCGATTGAGCCATCGAAAGACGGTGACGAAAAATACCGATGATGATGCCCCTTGACCGGGGTCCCGTCTGCTCTTCCGGAGACGTACGATCAGCGAGATGACCGTCAGCATGGTTATCTTTTCCAGCGGTCCGAGCACCTTACGGATCTCTACCGTTTCCAGTCCGGCTTCCTTCAGATTCGTCTCCATCTCGTCCAGTTCGTAACGGCGGAAATGGTTGACGAAACGGTCGTCACCGGCAAAATAAGAGCGGCGGTGGGGAAAAGTCAGGATCAGCGAGCCTGCCGGTTTCATGACCGACGCAATCTCTCGCAGTGCCGGCCGATCGTCCGGCAGGTGTTCCAGGACCTCCGAGCAGATCACCTGCGAAAAGGAGCCGGCTTTGAAGGGGAGATGCGTGGCGTCGGCCACCACGAAATAGCCCCGCCCCTGCCTTCTCTTCAGTGTCCGGAGGGCCGGAAAGGATAGCTCGGAATAAACGACCCGCTCCGAATCATCCATCATCGGAGAGAGACCGCTTCCGACCTCCAGGATCATATCCCCCATCTGAAATTGTAAGCATTTTCGGATTGCACGCCTTCTCAGGAGATAATTGTAGAGATGGTTCTTCAGGGAAACGTAGGCGTCATCCGCAAAGAAATCTTCAAATCTGTTGCCACTTGACGGAGTCACGGGTTCACCGGAAACAGTCTGGAACGGATGATCCCCATTCTGGCCAGACGGAAGTTCAGCGCCGTCCAGAGGCAGCCGAAACCGTAACGGATGCTGCGCCGGAGGTTGATCGATGAGGCCTCCGTAAAGTATTTCGTCGGGCAGCTCACCTCGGCGATGGTGCGGCCCTGCCAGATAATCTGCGCGAGCATCTGGTTGTCGAAGAGGTAGTCGTCCGAATTGCCGTCCATGGAAAGGCTTTGCAGCAGTTCCCGGGAGAAGGCACGGTATCCGGTATGGTACTCGGAAAGCTTCGCATCCAGAAGGATGTTTTCGACCAATGTGAGA
>JAHIOZ010000168.1 GCA_018894995.1 Patescibacteria group bacterium
AATAAGATACGAATTTATTAGCCCTGTTTTGATTAAAGGCGATTTCATTCTTCAACTGGCTTAGCTAACTCGGCTTTCTGCTTTATAGTTTTTAGTAATGCCCTGCTCCTCTTTGAATTCATATTTATCGCAAGATAGTGCCCTAAAGTTTGTACAGCATCAGAGAATCTTTCTTCATTCGAATAGAGCTTAGCAAGATTCAAATGAACGTTCTCATAAGTTGGATCAATCCTTATCCCGTATTGAAATGTTCTTATGGCCTCATCAATTTTCCCCAAACGAATTCTAACTATTCCCAGGTTATTTATTGCAGGCATATGAAAACTTACCCTTTTAACTGCCAAGCTGTAGTAGTGTTCAGCCTTTTCATAATCCCCGACTTTAGAATAGGCCTCGCCCAAATCCCCAGGCCCGTAGATACCTTTGGGATTAAGGCTCATTGCCTTTTTTGCCAAGGTAAGAGCTTTCTCCTGCATCCCCAAATTGTTCATATTTAATTTTGAAAGATTTATCAACGCCTCGGTGAAATCAGGTTTTAGTTTAAGGGCCATTTCATATTCCGCTTTGGCGTCCGTATAGCGACCATAATCAGTGTATGCCTTGCCTAAGTTGACGTGTGCTCGTGCCAAGTTCGGAGACTTTTGAACAACATCGAGCCATGTTGAGATAGGTGTTCTAAATATCACATTCCTCAAATAAGTGCCATTCCCATAAAGAATTAACAAGAGCGATGTAAGTAATATGGCCTTATCTTTTTTTAGGACATTCTTTGTCACATAAACGATGCCAAATGAGATCGAAAAGAATATTAGCACACCAGGAAGATATGTCCGGTGCTCAAATATCAGTTCAAGGGGGATTATTGTGGATTCTATTACGAGATTGCCCAGGTACCATACAATCACGAAAGACAGCAGGCTATACTTCTTCCTTAGTAAATGGGCAAGAACCACAAAGAATACTATGCCCAATATGGCAAAGATCGTCTGGAGAGGATCTGTAATGCTTTTTGATATGGGAAAATCATGGTTTAGATTGAGGAGACTGTCGCTGGGGATGGCAAGGAGATAGAGGTAAAAAAATACTATCCTTGGTTCAGTTAACAGCCGCTCTATCAGGGAAAATTCACGATGCCCATATCCATTCATATGAGTTAGCAGGGGTTTGATACCAGCATACGAAAGTACCGCGAGAAGGAGAAAAATTGATAAAGCGTAGATCCTTCTTAATTTCCTCTTTTCGTATTCATCGCAACGGTTGTAAAAGAAGAGGTAGTCTGCAAACAATACAGTAATCGGCAAGAATGCTGCATTTTCCTTTGACAAGATAGAAAACAGGCCGCAAATGATTGCAATGGATAGGTTTAAATACCGCCTCAAATTGGACTTCCTGCTTTCGGGCAAAGTTTGCAACCTAAAGCCGATGTACCCTGTGACGCTTGCAATATAAAACAATGCGGCCATACTCGTCATTCTTTGAATGATATAAGTTGCCACATTTGTTTGTATTGGGTGTAAAGCGAATAGAAACGTCGCGATGACGGCTATCTCATATCGATGTTTTGCGGCAAAAGCTGGTCTTATGCCAGGTATAGAAAGAAGCGTTTGGAGAAACACATATACTGCTATGGCACATATGAAATGTATTATGATATTTACGACATGATAACCAAATGTGTTGTCCCTTCCAAAATAGTAATTTAATCCGAGGGACAAACAGGGAAGGGGGCGGTATATTCTTTTGGAATTAGGTGTCCAATAGAGAGTCCCCTTAAGTGATTTAATGCTTAATTCCGTAACATGGAGATTGGGCCGAACCTCAATCTGCTCGTCATCAAATTGAAAACTCCCATCCAAGGAATTGGAATAGATTAGCGTAATGGCCAAAAACAGAAAAAAGAGAGGGAGGAAGTGCTTTCTTAACGAGGTTATGTCTTGTGACAATTGTAACATATTCTCTTGCTGTAAGTATTGGGGCAATATTTTGGCATTAACCAGGTTGGGAAATTCGTTAGGCCTAAAGACTCCTGAAAAGGTATAGCGAGAGCAAAAACCCAAAGCGCAAGGGCTATGTATTGTCTCGAAAAGCCTTTGTCATTTACTTTACGCAAGGGTTTTCGACTTTTCAGCTCAAAGTGGTTAAGCGTTCTCTATATTCTCAATACCCCACATGGTAAAATGTATTAATCCCTATTTTTGGGAAAAAACAAGAGGGAGTAAATCACGACTGAGATGTACTCCCTCTCTTCTAACCAATTGATATACCAGATCACGTATTATGGCATTCCACCGGCTGCGCTATCATAAGTTACCGTTACAACAGCAGTATGTACGGGATCATCCAACTGGAAGTAAAATGTGTTGGCACCACCTCTCCAGAGAACTATTGCTGTGTCACTGGAAAGATGCTCAGCGCCATAGGTGGCGTTTCGTACGGACGTGGACGCATTGGCATAGGTATCATTATCCGCAAAATAGGCTTCTTGTGCATTGGCAAGTGTATGGGCATCTGATACCAACGCCGACTTGTAAGCCCTGCTGCGATAGGCTGCAAACTGAGGGATGGCGATGGCGGCCAGGATACCGATGATGGCTATAACGATCATTAATTCAATCAGGGTAAAACCTTTTTCATCTCTTTTTTTGTTTAATTTTGTTAACATTTTTTTATCTCCTTTACTTTGTTATTTTTATTTTATCATACCTAAAATCCAAATTCAAACTTTAAATTCAAACTGTGACTGCTTTTGCACCTCCTTTCGTATTAAACTTTAATTTTTTGTTAAGTGGTTGAGTAGTTGAGTTGTAAATCGTTTTTCTTTTGATGATTGGTTTATGCGAATATTGTGCCATACAGGTAGGTTTTCGAATCAATTATTAAATAAATAATAATTTCGGGTAGATATGGTTCCTATTTATTACCGGGTTCCAAAAAAGCTCATTTCCAGCGCCTATCCCAACTCCTCTTTTGACACTTTTTGGTGGATATATGACAATTTTTGTTAAGGTAATGTTCACCGCAGAGTACGCTGAGGGCGCTGAGTTTTATTTATTTTTTGCTTTCCGCTGAGCCCCGCTAATACTAACGGGATAAAAGGGCGGAAAGCAAAAAGACTCATTCACCATTTAGGCTCAAACGATCATTGAGC
>JAHIOZ010000174.1 GCA_018894995.1 Patescibacteria group bacterium
GTGATGGTGTTTCTCTAACTCACTGTCCCCACACGCGTGGGGGTGAACCTCAATATGTAGAGAAAATATGCCGATCCCATTAACTGTCCCCACACGCGTGGGGGTGAACCTCCCCCGCCCGCCTACGGGCACTGCACCACACCACTGTCCCCACACGCGTGGGGGTGAACCGCCGAGAGCGGCGGCAAAGAGCAAGACAGCGACACTGTCCCCACACGCGTGGGGGTGAACCGCAATCGCAATCGCTGAAGCATTCCCCCCCGTCACTGTCCCCACACGCGTGGGGGTGAACCGAACGGCGCGCTTTTTGACGACGTGGCCGATCAACTGTCCCCACACGCGTGGGGGTGAACCTATATTGTGGCTTATTGGGTCGCTGCCGATGACACTGTCCCCACACGCGTGGGGGTGAACCTCAGGCAAATGCCGCCCGAGAACTAGGCATAAGACTGTCCCCACACGCGTGGGGGTGAACCGCAACAATGCTTTCCCGCATCCCCTGCGCCGTGACTGTCCCCACACGCGTGGGGGTGAACCGCGGAATTGGGCGGAGGGGACGCTGTTCCAGAAACTGTCCCCACACGCGTGGGGGTGAACCTATCCACGGCGGCGAGGGCGGCGATTGACCTGGACTGTCCCCACACGCGTGGGGGTGAACCTATTGTTCCTTGTTGTCGAAAATGTAATCTTGCACTGTCCCCACACGCGTGGGGGTGAACCTATCAGGGGTCAGTTGCAGGGCATCCAGGGCATACTGTCCCCACACGCGTGGGGGTGAACCGTGCAACACAAAGCCCAGGCAAAAACATCTTTCACTGTCCCCACACGCGTGGGGGTGAACCGCGTAAGCGGCTGTTTGGATAAAATCTATAAGGACTGTCCCCACACGCGTGGGGGTGAACCTCTACGATGCCACCGCTCCGGTTACGGAGTACACTGTCCCCACACGCGTGGGGGTGAACCTGACGGCGTGTTCCAGTTGCTCTGCGCCGGAGGACTGTCCCCACACGCGTGGGGGTGAACCGCTATGTACAGCAGCCGTGCCCCTGCCGACCGCACTGTCCCCACACGCGTGGGGGTGAACCTTGTACCCGATCCCCGCAAGACGGCATGGAGGAACTGTCCCCACACGCGTGGGGGTGAACCGAACCCCCGAACGCACCCACGCCGCCTGGCCCGACTGTCCCCACACGCGTGGGGGTGAACCGCGGTACTGGCCGCCGTGGTGGCCGGCGTAGTAACTGTCCCCACACGCGTGGGGGTGAACCTAAGCCCGCGACGTGATAGCGTCCGGGCTATTGACTGTCCCCACACGCGTGGGGGTGAACCGGAGGTCAATAAATATGGCGACAGTTTCTCTTTACTGTCCCCACACGCGTGGGGGTGAACCTACGGAGAAAATATTTTTAAATTTTGGATAATAACTGTCCCCACACGCGTGGGGGTGAACCTCAACGTGCATACCATAACCCGCGCGCTGAATAACTGTCCCCACACGCGTGGGGGTGAACCTAACAGCTTACCACAATGTTTCGGTTTTGTCAAACTGTCCCCACACGCGTGGGGGTGAACCGATTGTGGATTGGGTTGAGCTCGGCATCGAAGGACTGTCCCCACACGCGTGGGGGTGAACCGATTAGGAATAAATCGCCCGCCCGCGTGGAATAACTGTCCCCACACGCGTGGGGGTGAACCTGGCGCGGCGGTTGTTTGGGATCATCTGGCGGAAACTGTCCCCACACGCGTGGGGGTGAACCTGGCCGGCGCTGGTGCGCATCATTGCCCAGACCACTGTCCCCACACGCGTGGGGGTGAACCGATTGCTGCACGCATCTTCGGGCGTCGAACCGCACTGTCCCCACACGCGTGGGGGTGAACCTAACCAGCCCAAGTTCGCCAGGGGACAAATTGTACTGTCCCCACACGCGTGGGGGTGAACCTGCCCAGGAACATCGAAGCGATTGTCAGCCAGTACTGTCCCCACACGCGTGGGGGTGAACCTCTCACTCCCCCGCCGGCCCCGCCGGTCGCGTAACTGTCCCCACACGCGTGGGGGTGAACCGCCTGGACTGGACGGCGGCCGGCTGCCACTGCCACTGTCCCCACACGCGTGGGGGTGAACCTACGGTGGCCAGGCGGCCGCGCAGGTGGACACACTGTCCCCACACGCGTGGGGGTGAACCGATATTACATGGGGGAAAATAGAAAATAAGAAAACTGTCCCCACACGCGTGGGGGTGAACCGCATTTTGCAAATTCCTTGCCATGATCGGCAACACTGTCCCCACACGCGTGGGGGTGAACCTAAAATAGTCATTTTATAACACTAA
>JAHIOZ010000010.1 GCA_018894995.1 Patescibacteria group bacterium
AGTTTCTTCGTCCTCACAAACAGCATTTTGTTGAGAAGCAATAGTAACATCGTTTTTTAGATAATCATCTAAAGTGAAGATTTCGCCTCCTTTCTGAAAATTGTTTAAAACTGAAATAATCATTTGCCCCGTTGTGTCATCGGAATTGAAACCTTGAAACACGGAATTCCCCACCAAAGTAATCGGGGTGGCTTTTGGCAGATCATAAAGTTCTGTTATTTGATTAAATTTTTGCTTCGCATCAATCTCGCTTACATCCAAATAAACAAGATTAAAATCGTTTCTTTGAGATAAAAGCGAATTCAAAAAAGTTTCTTCAAGTTGGCAAAAATTACAATTTTCTCTTCCAAAAAGATAAATGTTGATTAAATCGTCATTTTCTATGTCAGCAGAAGAAAAAGAAAAAGTGCTTAAAAATAAAAAAGTAATAATCAAAACATTTCTCAAAAATTTAATTTTCATAAAGCTAAGAATAGCATAAAATAAAGAAACGGGGAAATTTAAACCGCAGCTTGGCTAGGTGATAGCCAAGTTGCGGTTAAGTTTTTAGTTGATAGTTTTTTCCGCCGGCAGGCGGAAGTTTTTAAAAAACGAAAACATAATGACGACGAATTTTGGCTTCGCCAAAATTCGTCGTAGTGTTTAGAAATTAACCCAGCACTAACTTTTTTGAAAAAAAGTTAGTGCTGGGTTAAAAATTTAGATTTACCCACACACCTTTCTTAATATCGTCTTCCAGACAAAATGTAACTTAAACAATTTATTATTTTTTAATATCAGAATATGTGGGTTTATTTAAAAATTACAAAATTAAAAATTTTAATCATTTGTATCCATTTGTATTGTTCGCATCATTCGTATATTGGTATGTTTATCTTTCAACTTTTCAAATTTTACCCTATACTTAAAGCATGCAAATAGAAACATTTATTTTGGAAAATCCGTGGATACTTCTGTTAATACTGGCATGGACTTTACCATGGAAAGGTTATGCTTTGTGGCGATCGGCAAAAAATTCTGATAACAAGTGGTTCCTAGTTTTATTTCTTGTAAACACATTGGCAATACTGGAAATCTTTTATATTTTTGTTATTGATAAAAATAATAAAAAAATAAAATCCATTTTGAATTATTTTAAGAATTAAAAATCTGAGGGAGTCCAACTCCCTCCCGTAGATTTTGATATTAAGTCAGATTATGATTTATAAAAACACATACTACATTCCTAAGAATGTAGTATGTGAGAAAAAAATAAAAGCGATGTCGTGAGACATCGCTTTTTTGAAAATGTAAAATAGATTATTATCGAATGCTTTTTTACCGCATGTCCGGTCTGAAACCCAGGTGACCTTGGATCCAAGGGAACTGGTTAAAGCCGGATTCGGAAGAGGACCACCCTGTTCCGCCACCGACAACACCCGAAACGGCGCTGCCTTTAAAATCGTTAACGGAGGCTCCACTGACATTGAAGCCCAACCCGCGACCTTTTGCATAAAGTTCGCGGACGACTCCTTCAGAAACAACATCTGCAGCATTAATTCCTTTGTCCATTGCCATAATGAGGGCAACGGCGAGAACATCAATGGTGACCTGTTCATTTCCTGTCGCCACAGAATGAAAATATCCCTTTGGCTGGAAATTATCCTGACGCCCGGCAAAAGCAACAGTTCCATCTTTCCCGAACAAAAGGGGAAGAAATGTCACCGAAATTTTATCGGATAATGGAAGTTGTTCTCCCCCAAAAATCCGAAGTTTAACAACTGGCTCATCGCCCCAGGTTCTTTCGGTCGCTTTGGCAATCGGCGCGAGTTCTTCGCGCGTAAACGTTGCCGGCTTCCCGATTTCCACCGACTTGTATTTTAACAAGTCAATTATTCTGGTGAAATTGGGCCCGAAACGATCAGAAGGGCCGGCGATGTCAGAGACAAGCCCGGGATACTGAACTTCCGGCGCAATATGAGCTCCTCGTTTTGAGGTTGATTCGCCAAAATCAATTCCCAGATTTTGTTGATTGCTTTGGTCACCCATGGACTGACCTTGGTTTTGGCCTTGATCCTGTCCTTGCCCGGCAACCGCTGTTGCCGAATCTCCACCCCAGCTCAAGGCTGGAAGAAAGAAAAGCGAAAGAACTATACAACATACTGCAAGATTTTTCTTCAAATTCATCTTGAATCTCCTTCTTACTTTGAAATTTTAATTAATTAACGAATTTTGGGCCGAAGCCCAAAATTCGTTAAATCAACCTCACACGGTATTAGCGCGTATCATTCTACTACGGATGCGGATACCCACTTTGAACGGAAACGTTCGTGGTGACCGTCCCCGTCTGGTGCTGATAACCATTTGAGTTCACGTTTACCTGCTCATAGCTATGGGTCTGACCCATAGCTGCACTGAGATTGGCAATAGCAAGGCCGTTGTCGTAAGTCCCGCCGTTCAGCTTTGCCGAAGCGGCCTGAATGCCGGACTGGGAAGTTGGGTCTTGGTTAGTGATGGTTACTCCGTACTGAGAACCGCCAACTGAACCGCCGTAGTTACCAAACAAAACAGCGCCACCCTCCAAAGAGGAATTAGTGAAAGATTCACCGGACTGAAACATCCAGTCACCTCCTGGAGATACGGCAAATTGGGCATAAGAATTCTCGGCTGACAAATCAACCGAGTTATGAACACCTGCGAGGCCGTGGGCACTTCCACCGATACCCTGATTGAAATCATCTCCCATACTGGAAACGGCGAAATTGGGTCCAAAGTTTATGACACTTACCATGGCATCGTAGTCTTGATACCCGAAGGCACTAAGACTTCCAAATCCCTTGGCCTTGCCAGACATATCGGAAGCCATTTCGCTCCCACCCGACACGCCGACCCAGTTATTTAAGCCTCCTGCCATACCACCGTATTCATGAGCTTGCTCCTGAGACTGCTCGGCAAATCCGGAGCCACCTCCGGACACGGAGCCGTTGACCCACTGATTCTGGTCGCCGCCGTGCATGACGAAACCATTCCCTGGTGTTACCGAGGACAAACCTTCGTAAGCTTGATTTTGATTTTGCTCAAACTGAGCGGTCTCGTCACCTCCCCCTGGGGGAGACGGTGGCGGGGACGCAAAACACAGGCCGGCAGAAAAAACAACAACTGAAGCTGACAACGCGATCGTGGAAAGTTTCTTGTTCATTTTACTTCCTCCTACATGGTAGAATTTTTGTTTTTACTTCGTTTTTTTGTTTCTTTTTTTTTGATTTTTTTCAACAACTCTCTCCTGCCTAATTTGATCAGAGATTTAAAAATTTCCTCCTTTTTTTCTCCAATCTTCTTCTCGTTTTACCACTTTATATTCAAGTGGCAATAATTCAAACAGAACTTGTTCCCTGCTATTTCTAACAGAGACAACAAAAAAAATCTTTCTATTTGGAATATCCAAAGGACATTCCACTTTAAAAGGGTTATTTGAATTGTCCTCCGCATTGGAGAAATAAAGCTTATTGGAAAAAAGCTTATTTCCTCCGTCTGAAAAACCCTCCGACCAAATCTGGTAATCCATTCTGGTCGGATTTTTTATAACCACTGAGAAAAAAAGAGATTTAACATCTGAAGAGATGCTAAAATCTTTTTTACCATCGTAGCCGTTATCTTTATCATCCTTGACGATAAAAGAGGCCAACAAAGGCGCAGACAATGCGCCAGTCTCGTAGTAGTAATAATTAGCTGTTTTGTCGGCGCAACCGACAAAAGAAAAAGCAAACAATAAAACAAAAAACAGTTGAATCCAACTTTTTTGATTTTGCATTAACAATCCTCCTTTTCCTCTTTTTCATTCACATTTTAATCTATAATTTAATTTTCAAACAAAATACTATCTGCGGGATATATTACACTTAATGAGATATTTGTCAAGGAAAATTGCTTGACAAGGAGATAAAATGTGTGCTGAAGATTTTATACTGGCAAGTTTAACAAATTTTGCTAATCATTTTTGCCTATCTTGTGAATTTGTACCAGCCACTTCTTTCTTTTCTCTACCGTAGAAAATCCAACAGGACCAAAATAAATTGTTTTTGGAGATGCAATACCACAAAAATTCGCCAAATTCCGCATTTCTTTTTTGTGAACATTTCCCAAAAACCATTTATACAACAACGGGTAACAGTCCATCGTAACAATCAATCTCATTGTTTTGCCTTTCAATAATTTCTCCGGAAACATACTTTTTTCTCTGTATTTGAATGCGAAACCGGATGCAAAAACACGATCAATGAAACCTTTTAAGAGAGCAGGCATTGAAGACCACCATGTGGGATAAACGAAAACAAGGTGGTCAGCCCATTTTATTTTTGCTTGAGCATCCGCGAGACAAGGTTCAAATTCTTGTGCTGGCAAATTTTTGCCCTCGTTTTTTAAAATAAGACTAAAATTCAACTCTCTAAGATAAAGTATTTCAATTTTATTTTCTGTCTCTCTTACTCCACTTACATAGGCTTCCACCAAAGCTCCGCAAAAACTGTTTTTTCGCGGGTGTCCCAAAATAACAAGAATTTTTTTGTCTGAATTATTTTTCATAGCTTTATTATAACATAGGTTAGTTGATAGTAAGTAGTGGGTAGTGAGTGGGACGAATTTTGGCTAAAGCCAAAATTCGTCATCGTATTTTAAAATTACAAAATTAAAATAAATATCATTGCGGTGTTTTTTGGATGAAGTTCGAACATTTTTTTAGCAAAAACCCCAATAAGAAAACCAGCCCCGCCGTCGCGGGGACGATTCTTTTTTTCAACGGAATTTGAGGCTGTGCCAATTTCATTGGCGCACCACCTAAAAATTATTCGAAACGATTAGTTGGAAAACACCCTAAACACTTTGAATTACGAAATACAAAGTAAATATATTCTCAAAGATGGAACTAATGAAGAAAAAAGAGAGTTGATGGGATGCTTTAAATCTAAGATTGAGATCACTAAAAAGGTTGTAAAAATAAAACTTTTATAAGTGGAATAAATAGACAGTTAGGAGTAATATTATGTTACATTATATTTTTATGAAAAATTCTGATATTAAAATTATTAACAGATATTTAAAAGGAGATGAAAAATCTTTTGAGATGCTTGTTCAAAATTATATAAAATCGGTCTATAGTTTTGCTTATAAATACACAAAAAATACAAGTGAATCTGAAGGTATAACCCAAGAAGTCTTTATTAAAGTTTGGAAAAATATTAAAAAGTTTGATCAGAAAAAAAGTTTTAAGACTTGGATTTTTGCAATTACAAAAAATACAGCCCTTGATTATATTAAAAAGAAAAA
>JAHIOZ010000108.1 GCA_018894995.1 Patescibacteria group bacterium
TCTTGCTGGTATTGTTTTATTGATTTGGTTGGCGATGTATTTGATAAATCCAGAAATTAGAATAATAGATCAAGAGGCATTAAGTGGATTTTTGGAAAAAACAAATATTGAAGATTTCAGTGATTTTTAAAAAAAATTATTAGTTAATTTAAAAAATAATATGAATATATTAAAAGATTTTGATTTTAGTGCAAAAAATATTTTTAGAGTTTTGGGAATGGGAATTCTTGGGATAATTTTTGTGACAATTGCAATTTGGCTTATCGGTTTTGCTTTCAGGACGGCTTTTTCGGGCGGGGGAAATACTTATTATGATGAATATGCCACACCGCAAAGTAGCAAAGGAATCAGTTCCGTCAGTGACAGTTTATCTATAAGGAATCTTGTTCCGGAAATGGATATGGGTGGGAGTGTTGGCATATACAATGAGGAGGATTTTGAGGTTACAGAATATTCCAGCTCTATTAAAACAAGAAATCTGGATGAAACTTGTTCAAAAATAGAAGATTTAAAAAGTTTGGATTATGTAGTTTTTGAAAACAGTAATAAAAATGACAGAAATTGCAGTTACTTTTTTAAAGTTAAAAATGAGAAATCCGATGAGGTTTTGGGAGTGATTAAAGATTTAAAACCGGAAACTTTGCAAACCAATAAATATACATTAAAAAATGTTATTGATGATTACACCAATGAGATTGATATCTTGAGTAAAAAACTGGAATCTGTTGAAAGAACTTTGACCGAAGCTCAGACAGCTTACGATCAAATTACAGTTTTGGCAACAAAAAATCAGGATGTTGAAAGTTTGGCGAAAATAATTGACAGTAAAATTCAGTTGATTGAAAGACTGACAAAAGAGAGAATGGATACGAAAGAAGCGATTGACCGACTCAACAGAAGCAAAGGTGAACAAATTGACAGGGTTGATTTCACTTTCTTCAGTGTCAGCATCTACGATGTTATAATTTTTGATTACAAACAAATAAAAGATTCTTGGGTTTCTGAATTGAGGCAGTTTGTGGATGAATTTAATTCAGTGATTCAGAATGTTACAGTTGGACTTGCCACTTATCTTTTGAGATTGATTCAGATTATTATTTATCTGTTTATTGCGTTGTTGGTGATTAAGTATGGATGGAGACTTATCAAAATTATTTGGAGAAAGTAATTAATAATCCAAATTTGGTGCACTTCTTTGTCAGCTTCGTTGCAAAAACATTCGAAGTACTAGTCGTACATCTCATGTTTTTGCTCCTTGCTTCCTCGAATTGCATCCAAATTTGAATTATTAATAAAATAATTACAAAATTGGCGAAATTCTTTGTCGACTGCAAAAAAACTTCCTCACCGTATATTGAATACGGCTCGGAAGTTTTTTTCTTGTCTCCTCAAATTTCATCCAATTTTGAAATTATTTAAACGATTCACCACCCGTCTTTGCTAGGATTTTTTGAACGAAATTTTTTTGTATAAAAAGAACGACCGTTCTTTTTGTACAAAAAAATTTCGTTCAAAAAATCTGTGGCAATCCATTATTAATTAAAGTTAATATTGGATAAATCCAGCGTGTTTTTACTAAACACCCGAACGCCCCACCCTCTAAAGAGGGTGGGGCGTTCGGGAGTTTTCTGATAAAAACCACAGAAGCAATACTTCCACAGGATTTTATTTAAAATCATCAACAAAAAACTCGTAAGTTCCAATTAGAACTGGTGTTGATAAAATATACCAAATTATTACATCATCCAGTGGAAATACTTTCCCATATATTTCTATGGGGAGCAAATATTCCCCTGGCCACCACCAGTGATTTAAATACATAGATATCATTTCGTGAGTAAAGAAAACAACCCCAAAAAATATTGTCGGCAAAATGATTTTTTTCAATAATTTCGGATTTTTTGCGTATATGAATACCGCCGGTATGAATAATGCGAACAACCCTATCTGCCAATAATTGAAGATTACAATTTCTTTGTTTATATATATTAGTGAGTAGATTGTCAGACTGAGCAGTAATAAAAATAAAACCAATTTTTTAAAATTTTTGCTTATTTTTATGTTTTTGTCTCCATCCACAAAAAATTCATAAAAAGAAATCGGCCACAAAAAATTAAAAAAAGCATAAATCAGATTTTCTATCGGAGCGACATCCAATATTCTGGGGAAGATAGATTGAACATCCCAAGCATCGGCAAGTCTCGCCATTATTTCCACAGGCACAGCAAATAATATTGTTGCCAATGTCGCGAACATTAAAATCTTCTTTTTCTTGTTTTTTGTCCAATAAAGAGTTAATAGGGAGGCCGGAGCATACGCCATTATTATGTTTGTGAGATAATTTGTTTTTAAAATAACTACAAAAAAACAACCTAACAAAAAAAGAGCAAAAATAAAAAATATTTTTTGTTTTTTATCCAAATTCATTTGTTTAATATTATAACAGATATAATTTTTTTCGTCTTCGCGAGAAAATTACGAAGGGAAGTTAGTATTGCTTGAATTTTTGAAAAAATTCAAGTCTTCGTGTAGCGAAGCGGAGGGAAGTGCGACTTCTTTAAGTAATTTCGCGACCCGAAAACACTTTTAAAAAAGTGTACGGGTAAACAATCCAGACTAACGACTGCAATTTAACTATTTCACATTTTATTTAACTATTTTATATTTCGTGCATTACATTAAGGGGACTATCGTCCCCTTAATGTAATGCACAAAAAATCCGTGGCAA
>JAHIOZ010000159.1 GCA_018894995.1 Patescibacteria group bacterium
ATGGTCATCACTGCCCGCCCAGAACTTGGATGCACATTGATTCTGCTAGACGAACTGGCAGCTCGGGCCGTGGCCGAGTGGGAGGTAAAAGGTCATGGAGATAAAAAGAATTGCCCCGCACGAACCGCAGGCAGCGTTGTTATCGGCAGAAGACATAGATAGGGATGTGGCCTTTTTGTCGGAGGCGTTGATGGAAGAACGGGCCAAGCGCATTGCCCAAAACGTTCTCCTGCGCCCCGACATGCGCCAGATTCTGGGGGACCTTCTGGAAAGCGGTGCTTGTGAGAACGAGGAGGAGGCCATCACCAGAGGTCTCAAGATTCTTTCCGTCGCCCTATTGCCTGTCTTGGAAAGAAGCAGTTTAGAATAGTAGTAGTTATATTGAGCAAACATAAGGAGGTTCAACTATGTGGACCATTCTTCCCATCGTCGTGATGGTCGTTTTGCTTATCATCAGTTTCGCGCTTGTGTTCGGCGTTGCCCTCGGCGTGGGCTGGATACTCACTCTTTTCTTGCCTTTCTCCCTGTTCGAGGCAACTCTCCTGGGTATCATTGTTGCTATAGCCACCTGGAACGTCTGGCGCAACATTCTCAGCCCAATCGAACCCTTCGGTTCCAATGATTACTACGAAGAAGATGAAGAACCAGAATTGGAGGATTTTGATGAAATCCCTCCATCCCGGTTCTACAGAACGGATGCGGATCGAACCTGGGAGAACTGGTTTCGGTACATGCTAGCCAACACTACCTACGACGACTTTCTCGACTCAGGTGGGTTTGCCCAGATGAATGATAGGCAACTACAAGAGCTATCCATTCGCCTGGCGGATGCAGCGATAGCAGCACTGAAGGCCAAATCGCCTCGCACCAAACGGCTGCGGGTGAGTAAGGGGATGCTGAAACACGAGATAACCAAGATGGGGCAGAAGCCCTACGATGACGAAATCCTGGACACAGCGGTCAGTGCAATCAGCGACGAGCTGGATTCCCTCCAGGAGGAGTTGAGGGATGTGATCAGGGGGAAATTGTGGAATGAACCTGTGGATGTGTTCTAGAACCTCCGAGTTTCTCGACTCGCTTTTCCGGGAAGAGTTCGACGATCAGACCAGGTATGATCCACAAGTGGTCAAACTGGTCGAAGAACACCTGGGACAGAGATCGCTTCACTCAAAAGCAGGATTCCAACTGGCCGAGGCGCTGGTCCAACTGGCGAAGGCGCGCGCCATGGAGGGCGATCAATGAGTTGGATAGTTGCGCAACTCAGCATACAAGGGATCAAAGGTATTCTGGATCAAGCCGGCGATTTCGAGCTGGCCCAGGAGCGATCTCCCAGATCAATCGCCATCTATGCCCCAAATGCCTGCGGCAAAAGCGGTTACGCAGATGCAGTCGAATATCTCTTCTCATCAGAAAGTAGCGAAGGTAGCAAAGAAGATAGCAGCCCGGCTGACGAAAGAGGTCTAAAGCCCAGAGTCTCCATGACGCTCGTCAATTCTGAGTCAGGGGAATCGGTGCAGGTTAGCCGCCTGGTCAAGTCAGGCCAGGTTAATGATGCGCCATCGGAACTTTGCCCCATTGTTCGCGCCGCCCCTGCCCACCGCATCCTGCGCCAGCATGATCTCAGACGCTTTGTGGTTAATATGACCCCTGGCGAACCCCAGGGCCAAGACGCAGCCGAGCTGCTTTCCAGGTGGTTCGGCCTGACACACCTGGAGCAGGTGCTCAAGCACCTGGAAGCAACCTCGAGCAAATTGGCAAGTCGTGACCTCAGTTGGGAAATTGTGGGGCGAGTGCAAGACATCGCCAGGCATACCAACAACTCCGTCACCGAGTACGATGAACGGGCGGTATTGGACTGGTGCGAGGCGGAGACCGAGCGGCTTCTTGGCAAACGCCTGGCCATAGATTCGGTAGAGGGAATGAAAAAGGCCCTTCGAACATTGAAACGGCTTCAGGGGCGGATCATTGTAACGTCATCTGCCACCGCCGGATCTTACCAGGCCAAGCTCGCTTTAGAGCAGTTGGCGACCGG
>JAHIOZ010000109.1 GCA_018894995.1 Patescibacteria group bacterium
GAATTTTAGAAATTATGGACAGAAAAGGGTTTGGAAAGAAGTCTAATATCAATTCGTTTACCTGAATCGATGATAAACAATTTAAAAATGAAAGCTAACAAAAGGGATGTTCCTTATCAATCGCTTTTAAAAATAATATTGAGCAAAGAATTGAAAAAGATATAATTTAGAAAATCTTCAATAACAAAACAAAAAATCGTCCTTGGCGGTTTTTGTTTTTTTTAAATATTAAACTTTTAGAAACTATAGTTTCTAAAAGTCTGGAATTATTATTTAAAATACTGAGAGACAAAAATAAAAAAAGTTTCGGCTAAGCCGAAACTTTTTGTTATCTTATTTGGGAAGGTGATGAGTATGTTTCAACAAATTGTCCTCCTTGTTGAAGGGCAAATATTCTCCCACATTTTTGAGCACATCTAAAGACTTGCACTCGTTTTTTGATTTCTGTACACAGGTTTTGGGAGGTAGCTCCTCCTATGTAAACCTTCCCTTTGTCACATTGGCAGTTTGTTTCTGTTGTTCCCACTTTTTTTCTCCCTTTAGATTTTGTAAACACTTAAATTTCCTGCGTTATTTATAACCGATTTTAATAAGAAAATCAAGATTTTGTTTATTTGAAACCCTATCTGTGTTAATATTAGAAAACTATGAATTTTTTAAAGAAAATATTTGGCGACGAAAACAAAAAGGCGCTTAAAAAACTGCAACCAACAGTAGAAAAAATCAATTCTTTTGAAGGGGTTATTTCTGCGTTGTCGGATGAAGAATTGAAAGCAAAAACCGTGGAATTTAAAAAACTGTTGGCAGAAGGAAAAACTCTTGAAGACATTTTGCCGGAAGCTTTCGCGGTGGTTCGCGAAACCTCCAAAAGAAATCTCGGCGAGCGACATTACGATGTTCAACTTGTTGGAGGAATTGCTTTGCACCAAGGAAATGTCACTGAAATGAGAACCGGTGAAGGTAAAACTCTTGTGGGAACTTTACCTGTTTATTTGAATGCTTTGGAGGGGAAAGGGGCGCATGTTATTACAGTCAACGATTATCTTTCTCGAAGAGATGCTGTGTGGATGGGTCAAATTTATGATTTTCTCGGTTTAACTGTTGGAATTGTAAACAGTGATAAATCTTATATTTACGACAGGTCTCATACCAATGAAAATTTAGATGAAGAAAGAGACGAGGATGGCTCATACAAAGTGGTGGATGAATTTTTGCGACCTTGCACTCGTCAAGAAGCTTACCAAGCGGACATTACTTACGGAACAAACAGTGAATTTGGTTTTGATTATTTGAGAGACAATATTGAATACAGAAAAGAAGAAATTCGTCAGAGAGAATATAATTTTGCGATTGTTGATGAGATTGATTCTATTTTAATTGACGAAGCGAGAACTCCGCTTATTATTTCCGCAGCGACAACTGATTCGGAAGATTTGTATGGAAAGTTTGCACAAATTGCTCGACAAATGGTTAAGGAACAAGATTTTACCGTTGAAGAAAAATACAAGGCGATTAAATTAACTGATGATGGAATTGAAAAAGCTGAGAAAATTTTGGGAATTGAAAACATTTATACTGAGAAGGGAATTAAGTTTGTTCACCATCTTGAAACGGCGGTTCGCGCCAAAGCTCTTTTTGAGAATAACAAAGATTATGTTGTTAAGGAGGGTCAAATTATTATTGTTGATGAATTTACCGGACGAATGCAACCGGGGAGAAGATGGTCGGACGGTCTTCACCAAGCGATTGAAGCAAAGGAAGGTTTGGAGGTTCAAAAAGAATCTCGAACTTTTGCATCTATCACATATCAAAATTATTTCAGACTTTACAAAAAACTTTCCGGAATGACAGGAACGGCTCAAACATCGGCGGAAGAATTTCAAAAAGTTTATGGTTTGGACACTATCGTAATTCCTACCCACAGAGATATTAAAAGAATTGACAGAGATGATTTGATTTTTCAAACTGAGATGGGGAAATTTAAAGCCCTTGCAAGAAAGGTGAAAGAATTAAATAAAGATGGACGTCCTGTTTTGATTGGTACTGTTTCAATTGAAAAAAATGAGTTGCTTTCTCAATTTTTAAAAGCCGAGGGAGTAAAGCATGAAATTTTGAATGCAAAAAATCACGAAAATGAAGGAGAAATTGTGGCTCAAGCCGGCCAAAAAGCTAGGGTTACTGTTGCAACCAACATGGCTGGACGAGGAGTGGACATTAAATTGGGAGGTGTTCCTTTTGATAAAGAAAAATATGAAGAGGTTAAAGCACTCGGCGGTTTGTATGTGATAGGAACGGAAAGACACGAATCAAGAAGAATTGACAACCAGTTAAGAGGTCGTTCCGGTCGTCAGGGTGATGCCGGTGAGACTCAGTTTTTTGTTTCGCTTGAAGATACTTTAATGAGAGTGTTTGCTTCCGATGTTGTCAAAAAAATGATGGGACGATTGGGAATTCAGGAAGACGAACCGATTCAGAATAAAATGATTACCCATTCGCTTGAATCAGCTCAGGAAAAAATTGAAGGGTTCAATTTTGATTCTCGAAAACATGTTTTGCAATACGATGATGTGATGAATTTCCAGAGAAAAATTGTTTATGAAAGAAGGAGAAAAATTTTATTTGGCACTGACGAGGAGATTGAAAATATTTTGGAAGGGATTACTGAAGAAGTTTATGGAACTTCAACTGATGAAGCGGTGGAGCTTTTTGGAACTCGTGAGAATGTGGAAAAAATCATTAAAGAAAAAAGAGAAATGTTGGGTGATGAAGAATTTTTTGCTGTGATGAGGAGATTGATGTTGCAAACCGTAGATACTCTTTGGGTGGAACATTTGGAGGTGATGGATTATTTGCGTTCATCTGTTAATTTGCGTGCTTACGGGCAACGAGATCCTCTTGTTGAATACAAAAAAGACGGGTTGAAAATGTTTAAAGAAATGCAATGGGTAATCAACGAAAAGATTCTGCACTTTATTCCGAATATGGGAGCTGGGGCTTTCGTGAGAGAGCAACAACAATTAAAAATCACTCAAGAGCGAGCGGAAAATCTCGCTGAACAAGAAGGTAGTGGCAGAGAAGAATCAAAACCGAAACCGATTGTAAATCAAGGAGAGAAAGTCGGTAGAAATGATCCTTGTCCGTGTGGCGCAACTAAGGAGGACGGGTTGCCTGTAAAATACAAACATTGCCACGGGAAATAATTTTGCGTGAGAATTTGATGTGTTGCGCCACCGCAGACTCACGCAGACTGGACGCAGAAATACACAAAAGACGACGAACACGATAAACACGACGAATTTTGGCTCTGCCAAAATTCGTCAACGAAAATCTTTTTAGATTTTCGTCTTTGCGAAGATTTTTCGGGCGGAATTTTTGAAAAATGAAAAAAGCAAAAGCTTTTTTAATTTTTCAAAAATTCCGCCCGAAAAATCTGTGGCAATCCAAAAATAAAAATGAACCCAAAATTTGATCAAAAAAACACAAAAGAAAATTTGGATTTGTATTTTGAAAATCTTGAAGTGGTTGATTTTGATGATGTTACAGGAAAATGGAGAGGAGGACTTTTCTATGTCGATTATTGGAGGGAATTTTTTCTCAAAAAAATTCCCTTTGTGAAATGGTGGGGTAAAGAATTTTACGAAACAAAAAAAGTTGATGCTCTTATTTTTTCTTTTTTTGGTTTGAAATTTAAATTATCATTTTTTGGTTCTGCTATTTTAGAAAAAATAGAATTTAGAAATAAAACTTCAGTTGCTATTGTTTATAATCATCTTCCTATCATTGATAATCTTCGCAAAATTGACGAAAATACTTTGATGGGAATCTTAGAATTGTCTGGAGAAATAAAAATATATTTTTATTTAAAAAAGATTTAAAAACATTCCAACATTCTTAAGAATGTTGGAATGTTTTTAAATTAAAAA
>JAHIOZ010000110.1 GCA_018894995.1 Patescibacteria group bacterium
AAAATGACTAGTCATTTTTTTATTCAAAATTTTTCAACCAAACTCCTCGCAGAGACGGAATTCGGATTTGTTTTTTCGTGACACCCACCTGCCACTGCGAGGCCCACCCGACATCGCAAGACGAAGTCGTTGCGGGCGGGCAACGAGCGGGCAGGTTCGGATTTTATCCAGCACTAACTTTTGTCTCGTAAAATTACTTTTGTAATTTTACACACAAAATTTTTCAAATTTTGTAAGACAAAATTTAGTGCTGGATGAATTTGTAGTATTCGGATTATATACTTTCCAAAACAACTTCCTGATTTATATTTCCACTTACACTAACACCCGGAACTGTTAAACTGACAAAACCTCCCAAACTTATATCCAAAGAATAACTTCCCAATGAAATTGAATTAAAAAACACTTGTCCGCAGGAATCAGAATTTTTAGAAGAATCATAACCAACACCGTTATAAAGACGAACACTGGCATTAGGCAAAAAATTACCTGCTTGGTCGGAAACATAAACAAGAATAGAATTTGCCGTATGCGGAGACAAAATCATATCAACGGTTTCCGAATCATTTGGAGCCAAAGAATTTGGTTGCCATGGGCAAATATGCAATATATCGTAACCCAAAGAGATATTATCTATTGATATATTATAATTATCCCATTCCAGAGAATTTATTCCCAGTTCTCCGGAAACATTTGTTTGCAAATTTTGAGAATATTTTTTAATCGGATCACCGTCAGTGTCATTTCCTATTATTTTATTTCCTTCCATATGAAAATCTATATTCGCGAGAGGAACCGGTCCTTTCAAATAACTAACTTCCCAATCCAAAACTTCCGGTGTTGTACTTGCGTCACTCGTACTCAAATCGGAATAAAGTTTTAAATTATTGTAAGTAGAAATACTTAAACTTGATAAATCAACAGGTGAAGATGAAAACCCGCTACCGTTACCCGACAAATCCACATCAGGGATAAGATTGTAATTTATATCATCTGAAGAAAAATAAACTTTATAAAGAATATCAGTATCGGCAGGAGTGGAATCATCCCAATTGAAATCTTTCCAACTTGAAAGATAAGTCGGTTTTATTTCCGTTGAATAAGCAAACCCAGACATCTTTCCCTCTAATAATTTTAAACTTCCGCTGGAAACCTCAACATCTCCAAACTGAGAAATTTGACTCATATCAATAAACAAATCCTCCCAAACTTTTTCACTGATAGCCAAAAAAGTTTTAACAATTTTTGAACTTAATAAATCAATTGAAAAACCTGCTTCCGTTAAATCACCTTCAATAACAGATAAATTTCTTGGACTGGGACTGACATTTTCTCCCGCTACTTCATATGTTTGAGCAGTACTGTACCCGCCTTTTGTAACGGTAATTTTATAATTATTGTTGCTGGGACTTCCGGGAAAAACAACTTTTCCGTTTAAATTAGTAAAAGAATTAACAGAAACAGGAATCGCCAAGTCATCATTTTCAATAAGAATATTGGCTCCTTGAATCGGTGCCCCGAAAGCATTAAAAACGGTCAAGGAAAGGGTTCCTCCTCCACTGATAGTTTCTATTCCTTTAGGAACAATATCGGAAACGACAAAAATTAAATCCGAACCATTGTTCCAACTCAATTCAATTTTAACTTTTTTATAATCAGAAGTAATCCCATTCTCGTCATCACTGCCTTCACCGTCTTTCGGATCATCAAAATTTTGGATTAAAGCTCTCCTTGTATATTCAATTCCGTTTAAATCAATTATTTCAGTTTGAGGAATATTGCCGATAGGAATTCCGCTTAAAGTTCCCACCGAGTTATACGGTAAACTTCTTATAAATTCCATCTGTTCCTCTGCCAAAACAATTGCCCCTGCTTTTGCTTTAATGCTGGACAAAAGCATCAAACCCATTCTGAAAGCCCCAAACACACTAAAAAATACCGTGGTAATAATAGCAATGGAAATAAGACCGTCTATAAGAGTAAATCCTTTATTTTTTTTTGATTTAAAATTAAACATTACCTTTTTAGTTTAAAGTTTTTAGAACGACGGGAAAAAACGACGCTGGATCGCCACTAATTTTTTAGGTGGAATTTTTTTAAAAGCTTTGCTTTTAAAAAAATTCACCTAAAAAATTCTCGCGAAGACGAAATGCCTTCGGCATTTCGTTAACGAATTTTGGCGAAGCCAAAATTCGTCGGTCGAAAAATTTGCAGAGCAAATTTTTCTCTTACTACTTATTACTAAATGCCACCCATCAACGAATACATCGGGGTTATCATAGAAACTGCAAAAAATCCCACAGCAGCTCCAACAATTAACATCAGTACCGGTTCAATAACAGTAGACATATTTTTAGTTTTTTGAGCAACCTCTTCCTCATAAAATTCAGCGGTATTTAAAAGCATCTCCGGAAGCTTTCCTGTTTCCTCTCCAACTTCAATCATCGCTCCAACAATTGGAGGATATAAATTTTCATTTTGAACAAAAATATCCGCAACAGGAAGACCTTTTTGGATATTATCTCTGACGTTTCTTAACACTTTTTTGTAATGAATATTTTGCAACACATCTTCTGTAATACTAAAACTTTCAATAACCCCCACCCCAGAGCTCAACAAAGATGCAAGGGTTCTGGCTGTTCTCGCGGAATTAACTTCTTTAACAATAGTTGAGATTAAAGGAATTTTTAAAACAAAAGTGTCAAAAATAGCTTTACCTATTTTAGTTTTTAACCCCCAAATAAAAGAAAAAATCAAAGCAAACGAACCCACTACAAATAAAATAGTATAATTCTTCAAAAAATCACTCAAAGATATAATCAACTGGGTACTGAAAGGAAGCTCCGTCTTTAAATCAGCAAAGGTTGATTGAAGAGTTGGAACAATAAAAATAAGCATCAAAATACCGACAATAATCATAGCAATAATAATTATTATTGGATAAATTAAAGCCCCCAAAACTTTTTTATTTAAACTATTGGAATTCTCCATTTGCTTGCCGACAATCGCAAGAGAGTCAGATATCTTTCCACTTTCTTCCCCCGCTTTAACCATATAAATAAACAGGGGTGAAAAAATATTTGGAAAAACAGCCAAAGATTCATAAATAGTCTTACCCCCTTTAATATCAAAACTGACATCCCTTATGACATTTTTAAATTTAGGATTTTTAAATTGTTTTTCCAGAGTCGCCAAAGCTTTTGAAACAGATAAGCCTGCTTTTATCATTGCCCCTAAATTTTTTGCAAAGATGATTTTATCTTCTGTGCTTACATTCCCAATAACAGAAAATTTCCTAAAAAAAGAAAGACCTCCTTTTTCTTGATTTTTCGAGTTCACAATAACTCCACCTTGGTCGCGCACTTTTTTTGTAAGCTCTTTGTCATTTTCTGCTTCCATAACTCCGGTATAAACCTCTCCCGTTTGTCTTATTGCTTTAAATTCAAATGTTGACATATATATGTATATTATAAAGGAGAATGGAGAAAGTAGAAAGTTTATAAAGTTGAAAGTTAGTGAGTAGTAGGTAGTGAGTAGTAGGACGAATTTTGCCTTCGGCAAAATTCTAGCATCGTTTTTTTCTGGATCGCCACGAATTTTTTTGGTATGAAATTTTGGCGTCTAAAATGGACGACCGTCCATTTTAGACGCCAAAATTTCACACCAAAAAAATTCTCTCGAAGACAAAAATTTTTCAAATTTTCGTTGACGGAGTATACCGAATTTAGATTATTCAGAAACAACCCTCAAAACTTCTTCAATAGTCGTAATCCCCTGCACCGCTTTAAAAATTCCATCTTCAATCATTGTCATCATCCCCTCTTTTTTAGCCTGTTCCTCAATTTGTCCCGATGTTGAATTTTTTATAATCAAATCTTTAATGGTGGGTGTTACTGTTAAAATCTCATGAATTCCAACTCTTCCTGAATAACCATCAAAATCATTTATCACCCTTGGTTTATAAAAAGGAATTTTAGACCAAGTTGTTTTTGCATCAACAATTTTTTCTTTTTTCAAGAAAAATAAAATTCTATCCAAATTGACTACCTTACCAAGTGATTCTATTTCTGACTTTGATAAAAAATATTTTTGACCGTCATCGGTTAATCTGCGAACAAGTCTTTGAGCAATAATTACATCCAAAGTTGAAACCAACAAAAATGGATCAATTTTCATATCCACAAATCTTGGAATTGCACCGGCGGCTGAATTTGTGTGGAGAGTGGACAAAACCAAATGCCCCGTCAAAGCTGCATTAACCGCCAAAGAAGCCGTTTCGTTGTCTCGGATTTCCCCCACCATAATAATGTCGGGGTCTTGGCGAACCAAAGACCTTAAACCGCTTGAAAAACTGAAACCGATTTCCGGTTTTACCTGAGTCTGATTGATTCTCGTCATTTGATATTCAATCGGGTCTTCAATCGTTGAAATATTCACCCCAGGCTCATTCAAACCGTCCAACAAAGTGTAAAGAGTTGTGGTCTTTCCCGACCCTGTTGGCCCGGTAGTTAAAATCATTCCGGTTTTATGTCGCATTGAATTATGAATTTTTTCCAAACCTTCCCCGTGGAAACCCAAGGCTTCCAAAGTAAAACCAGAAACACTTTCTCTCAAAAGTCTCATTACAGTTTTTTCTCCATAATAAACCGGCAAAACCGAAACCCTAAAAGATACTTTTTGATTATCCACATCAACCTTAAAACGCCCATCTTGTGGAAGTCTTTTTTCATCCAATTTTAAATTCGCAAGAACTTTAATTCTGGCAGTGATACTGGCGGTGGCATTTTTAGGCAAAATCATTGCGTCACGCAAAATACCATCAATTCGGTAACGAATAAGTAACTTGTCCTCCATTGGTTCAATATGAATATCGGAAGCATCCTGAATAATAGCGTGCTTCAACAAAGTATCAACAATTCTGACAACCGGCAAATCCTCGGCGATTTTTTTCAAATCCTCTTTTGAAATTTTATTCCCCTCATCTTCAGGAAGAACTTTCAAAGATTGCGATTGTTTTTGAATTATATCTCCGAATTCCGCTTTCAAAGATTTTTGATATTGAAGTAAAGCGTTTTTAATTGACTCCACTCCCGTCAAGCGAGGCAAAATTTTAAGATTGACTTTCTTTTTTATAAAATTAATCGCCTCCAAATCATCAACATCAAGCATCGCCACCTCAAGCTCTTTCGGTGTTTTTTTGAAAGCGATAATATTATGAGTTCTCGCAATCGGTTCGGGGATAACCGACAAAATATCAAAATCAATTTTTTGTCCGATTAAACTGACAAAAGGAATTCCCAAGATATGACCTTTGATTCTTCTTAATTCATCTTCGGTTATTTTCCCCAAATCCACCAAAGCCTTTCCAACATCAATATCTTTTTCTTTGGAAATTTTTTCAGCTTTCTCAAAATCAGATTTTGAAACAAGCCCCGAGTCTTGGATAAACTCATTTAATTGATCTTCATTTATTTTCATACTTTTAATTATATGCCATAAAAATAAAAACTAAAAGTGGAAAGAAATCCCTACAACAAAACTACGAAGAATTAAACAGTTAAAAGTTAACAAACAAAAAAACGAACTTCGCTTTGCGAAGTTCGTTTTTTGTTTGTTTGTTATTACATTAAACCCTTTTTATCCATTGCATTATCTTTGTGATTTAAGTGTTTCAATTTCACTTCGCAATAAATCAATCTGCTGTTGCAAACTAAGATTTTCTTCTTTCTGTTCTTCAATTTGAGTTTGTTGTTCCTTCAC
>JAHIOZ010000111.1 GCA_018894995.1 Patescibacteria group bacterium
AAAGATTTGTTACCGAAGATGATGGTAGGGCATATTTGCAACCGGAAAATCCAGCTTATGGTAAAATCCCAATTTTTGGAGAAACAATTTTTGATGGAAAAGTAATATTAAATTTAAGTAAATTGAATAAACAAAATGAGTACTAGTAAAAATTCAAAACAAATGATTACGGGAAAGTCTTTTGAGTATGCACTGCTAATTCAGTTTGAGGAAAAATTAAAAGACGAAACAAACCTCGAAGTTATTAAGAATTCAGCATTTAAAATTGCAAGAGATTGTTTTAATCAAGTAAGCAATACAGAACAAAGTGAGTATTTGCTTTCTGCTAGTTTCGCAGTCAATTTTCTTATGGATATAGAGCCAAGACTATCAAATGATATTGGGAAAAAAGATGTTTTACAGTTGGAAATATTAACAGATCACCAAGGGAAGTCAGGAGACGTAAGAGATGTTTTAGCAATACGAGCGGTGCAAAAATGGGAAATTGGTGTATCTGCGAAAAATAACCACAAAGCAGTAAAACACTCTAGATTATCTGCTAATATTGATTTTGGAGAAAAGTGGTTCGGCATAAATTCATCCAAAGCATATTTCAGTATAGTAACACCTATTTTTCAAAACCTTAATAGAATTCGTGAAGAAAGTAACAAAAAGAAAAAATGGAGTGAACTCGGTGATTATCACGCATCTATTTATGTACCAATTTTAAACGCATTCGTTAGGGAGCTAAAAAGGCTTTATAAAAAAAATCCCGTGAAAGTAGCTAAAAATCTTGTTGCCTATCTTGTTGGGAATAAAGATTTTTATAAAGTGGTAAAAGGTAAAAATAACGTAGAAATACAGGCCTATAATTTAAATGGAACATTAAATTTACCATTTAAAAATATTAAACCTAAATATAAGACTCCCAAAGTTGCATTCCCAACAAAAATTTTAAGCATTGAATTTAAGAGAAGTAGTAAAACTACTATCATAGTAACTCTAAATAATGACTGGGCGTTGTCTTTTAGAATTCATAATGCCAGCTCTAAAGTTGAACCATCTTTGAAATTTGATATAAATTTATTAAATTCTCCCAAAAATCTTTTCAGAAATACTCTTAATATAATTCATAAACATTAATCATGAAATTAGTTTCTTTGTTCACGGGGGCTGGTGGTTTAGATTTAGGTTTTGAAAAAGCCGGATTTGAAACTATTTGGGCGAATGAATTTGATAAAAGCATTTGGGAAACTTTTGAATTTAATTTCAAAAAAACAAATCTTGACAAAAGGAGCATAACGGATGTTAAGTCTTCGGATATTCCAAATGCTTTAGGAATTATTGGCGGTCCACCTTGTCAAAGTTGGAGCGAAGCAGGAGCTGGGCGTGGAATAAACGACAAGCGCGGACAACTTTTTTATGAATACATAAGAATTTTGAAAGACAAAGAGCCATTGTTTTTTCTTGCTGAAAATGTTTCAGGAATATTGCTAGATAGACACAAGGAGGCCTTTGAAGGGATATTAAATGAGTTTAAAAAATTAAATTATAATGTTGTTTATAAATTACTTAATGCGCATGATTATGATGTACCCCAAGACAGAAATAGGGTTATTATAATTGGTTTTCATAAAAAAACAGAAAAAGTTTTTGAGTTTCCAGAAAAATCCCAAAAACGTCCAGTTTTGAAAGATGCAATTTGGGATTTAAGAAAAGCAAAACCTGCAAAAGAGTATAACAAAACAAATGGCGAAGATGGTTTGTGGGCGCCGAATCATGAATATATGAATGGAGGGTTTTCGACAATTTATATGTCTAGGAATCGGGTGCGAAGTTGGGATGAACCATCTTTTACGATTCAAGCGGGCGGACGACATGCGCCAATCCACCCACAAGCGCCTAAAATGAAATTTGTTTCCCAAAATAAAAGGATTTTTGTTCCGGGTAAAGAGCGATTATATAGGCGCTTGTCAGTTAGAGAATGTGCTAGAATTCAAACTTTTCCTGATGATTTTATTTTTAAATACGAAAGTGTTGTTGATGGTTACAAAATGATTGGTAACGCTGTGCCTGTGGAGTTTGCATATTCTATTGCATCAAAAATAAAAGAAGATCTTAGTAATTTAGTTTTATAAAAATTATCTAAAAGATTTTCAGATTCCAATTTTGCCAAAAGCGACCCAAGAAAAAATTGCAGATTTGGTGAAAAAATCTCACCTTGCGCGCAAAAGGGCGAAAGAATTACTTGAACAAGCAAAACAAAAAGTTGAGGATTTGATAGAGAACAAAAAATAATTGTTGCGCTTACAGAAACAGACAAAATTATGAAAAAAATTGATGAACTTAAAATTGTTGAAGGGAAAAACTAAATCAATTGTTTGGGGTTGATTTAGTTTGAGTAATACGTTAGTGTAAAAGTTATTAACACATTGTGTTAATAACTTTATGATTTTTAGTAAATATATGTTAAAGTATAATGGAAATAGTTTGGAAAGGTCACAAGGTTAAAAAACAGGTAGAAAAAATGGCACAATCTAATTTAATTGTCATAAATAGGTTAAAGCAATTAGAAAATGCCCCTTGTTTTTTAGATATTCCAGCAAGCGCCAAAGCGCATTTTTTGAAAGGAGACTTGAAAGGACGTTTTGCTGTCGATTTTGATTATCCAGCTAGACTTGTTTGTGAACCAGTAGTGTTTAAAAAAAAGGGTGGGCAATTTATTAAAGAAACCATTACAGCTGTAGAAATAATTGAAATTAAAAAAGATTATCATTAATTTTTTAAAAAAGATGATCCCAAAAAACACAAAAGAATATATCAAAAATAAAAAAAATCAAGGTTTGTATGGCTTGAATTTTATCGATGCTATTCATCCCGGGGCGACCTTACAAGAAGAAATAGATTTTTTTGGTCTTACTCAAAAAGAGTTAGCTAAAAAAATTGGTTATTCTATTCAAACCGTAAATAGAATCGTAAAAGGTAGAGAATCAATAAATACAGATATTGCTTTGTCATTAGAGAGAGTTTTTGGTGGTCGTCCATCAGCGCAATTTTGGTTAAATATACAAGCGGATTATAACAAGAAGATGTCAAAACTGAATGAGCTTAAAGAAACACAAAAGGAAATGAAGTTTTTTAAAGCTAAAATAAAAAATACTTTTAAGGAACTTCAAAAGGGCGGTGTTTTTAGCAGTTACGTTCTTAACAACGAAGATAGTTACAAAAAATCTATAATCAAGATAAAAGATTTCTTTGGTTCTTATTCTTTGCAAAGTATCTCGGGTGAGGTTTTGTTGGGAGTCCCTTTTCGTAAGTATGACAGAAAGAAAACTAATCAATATAATTTGGCGGCAATTTTAAAAATCGGAGAAAAAAAAGCAATAAAAATTTTGAGAGAAAAAGATGTAAAAAAATATGACAAAAATAGTTTTACTCAGAAGTTGGAGTTTTTGAGGACACTGAATAACAAAAAACCAAAAGAATTTTTAGAACTTTTGCAAAAAGAATGTTTGGAGGTTGGGGTTGTTGTGGTTTATGTTCCAAACATGACGAATACAGGTTTTGGTGGCGCGACTATCTGGATTGGTGATTACCCTGTCGTTTTGCTTAAAGTTGAAAAACAATGGGAAGATATTTTTTGGTTTAACTTTTTTCATGAAGCTGGGCATATTTTGAAACACAGTAGAAAAGAAATTTCAATTAATTTTAACGAGAAAGGAGAAAAAGAGAAAAATGAAATTGAAGCTGATGAGTTTGCCGGAAAGATACTTATTCCAAATTTTGACGAAATAAACAAACAAGTGGGGAAAAGACTCCCTGAAGATAAATGGATTGAGATAGTTTCAAAAAAAACTGGGGTGTCAAAAAGTATTATAGCAGGAAGGCTGTGCAATACTTTGAGCATTGAGGATATTTGGAAAAAACTTGATAAATACAGACCAACTATTAAAGAAAAAATTAGTTTTGTTTAGGTTTATCGTTAGATAATTTAATAAGATATTATGGCAACAAAAAAATAAATTGGAAATACGTGGAATGAAGCGCAAAAAATAAAAGTTAGAAAATCCGGAAGAAAAATTATATTGGAAGATTGGAAGAAATAACAGAAAGTCCCTGTGGTTTTACTACCACGGGGGCTTTTTTGCTGTGAAAACCCTATTTATAAAAAAGGTACAAATATACGCGACCGTGTATTTTTGTACCTTTTTGGATTTCCCCTCAACCTACGGAAGCCAGACTTCCATAGAGTGTATAGTTTACGACGACCGTCGTAAACTATACACTTACCTTGTAAAATTTTTGAGAGTCGGGTATTGCCAAATGTCATAAATTTGATTATTGTACTTGATAATGATTAACTATTCGGAACAAGAAGAGGCGTTGGCGAAGGTAAGAAAAAATATCATTCTGGCTATCAAGCGTCTTGAGATTGATCGATTCGTGGTTTTAGAAGAAATTGAACAAGAATTGCGTCAAGTAGAGACTGCTTTTCAGTCGCTTTTGCTTTTAGGAATTCTTCGACGGATTATGGTTAAAGATGATGATAAGTCGGCAAAACTTTTTGTGCCTGCGATTACTGAATGGAAGAACTATTTTCCGCATAAAGATCTTGGCGGACTTACCCCTTTTGAGTATAGGCAAAAATATCCTCCGGGCGTGTATGAAACGGGATTTATTACTGAACTTATGAATGAGTATCAGGCGCGGATTCAGCCTTTGGATGGAAAAAATAGGAAAGGAGAAGAGTTTGATTTAGAAAAAGATTTTAGTTTGTTCCAGGAGGAATTTTTAGAAAGATTGCCCGCCGAACAACCATTTCCTCAACAATCAGGAAAATTTATGAACTTCAGGGATGTAATAATTGAAGAGAGGCGTCGAAATGGACATCCGGAAGAAAGTATCGACAAAATAGGGGCGCAAATCTTTGTGGAAAACACCCCTGATGGG
>JAHIOZ010000112.1 GCA_018894995.1 Patescibacteria group bacterium
ATAATTGGAAATGTATATTACATTTTTAAAATTACTAAACATCCTAAATAATCATTTAATAATATGAAAAAAATACTATTAACAGGAATACAGCCTTCGGGGAAACCTCATATCGGTAATTATTTTGGAATGATGAAACAGGTTGTTGATATGCAAGATGAATATGAAAGTTTTCCATTCATCGCCAATTATCATTCTTTAAATACAATTCAAAATGCTGAAACGATGAGAGAAAATATAATAAATGTTGTTTTGGATTATTTGGCTGTCGGGTTAGATCCACAAAAAGTAACTTTGTTTAAACAGTCAGATGTACCTCAGGTGACTGAGCTTTGTTGGATTTTAAATACTATTACAACGATGCCTTACTTGATGCGTGCTCACGCTTTTAAAGATGCGGAAGCAAAAAATAAAGAAATAAGTATTGGAATTTTTGATTACCCAATTTTGATGGCGGCGGATATTTTAATTCAAGATACCGATGTTGTCCCTGTTGGCAAAGACCAACAACAACATGTTGAGATGGCTCGAGATATCGCAGAAAAATTTAATCGTATTTATGGCGAGACTTTTAAACTCCCCAAATCGCTTATAAAGGAAGACGTGGCTGTTATCCTTGGAACTGATGGTCAAAAAATGAGTAAAAGTTATGGAAATACAATTCCACTTTTTGCCGAAGATGAAGAAATTCAAAAATTGGTTATGAGTATCCCCACAGATTCAAAAGGTGTAGATGAATCAAAAGACCCCGAAGAGTGCAATGTTTTTGCTTTGCATAAATTATTCAGTTCAGAAGACGAGTTGGGAGAAATAAAGAGAAGATATGTTGAGGGAGGAATGGGCTATAAAGAATCAAAAGACATTTTAGTTAAAAATATTCAGAATTTTATTCAACCGTTGAGAGAAAAAAGAAAAGAACTAGAAAATAATAAAGAAATTATTGTGGCAGAAATTTTAAAAAAAGGAGGGGAAACGGCGAGAGAAAGGGCTGAAGAAAAGATGAAAGAAGTAAGAGCTAAAATAGGAATATTTTAGTTTTACCTGATAACTAATAGTTACAACAAATAACGACGAAAAGTTTCAGTTTTCGTCGTTTTGTTATATTTATTACCTACCCTTTTTGTGGACTTTATGAGCTTTTAACTTTATACTGTGTTTTATGTTTATAGACGAATTAAAAATTTATACTTCTGCTGGCAAAGGTGGCGACGGCGTCGTTCGTTGGAGATGTGAAAGAGGCAAACCCAAAATGGGTCCTTCCGGAGGAAACGGCGGAAGGGGAGGAGACATTTATGTAAGAGCTGTTAGAGATATCAGTGTTCTTTCTCGTTATCTTAACAAAAAAGAATTTTGTGCAGAAAATGGCGGTGATGGAATGAAGGACAGTATGCATGGAAAAAACGGAGATGATTTTATTATAGATTTACCTATGGGCTCAATCGTAACTGATTTGAAAGACGACAAAAAATTTGAGCTTACCAAAGAGGGCGAGCAAGTTCTTATTTTGAGAGGAGGAAAGGGAGGTTTGGGAAATGAGCGTTTTAAAAGTTCCATAAATACAACTCCGAAAGAATTTACTCTGGGTAAAAAAGGGGAGGATTCAGAGTTTTTTATTGAGCTTCAGTTGGTGGTAGATGCCGGTTTCATCGGTTTGCCGAGTGCGGGAAAATCTTCTTTGTTGAATGAAATCACAGGAGCAAAAGCAAGGGTGGCGGATTATCCTTTTACCACTTTGGAACCCAATCTGGGGGATTTTTACGGTTTTGTTTTGGCAGATATTCCTGGGCTTATTGAAGGAGCTTCGCAAGGAAAAGGTTTGGGTTATAAATTTCTTCGTCACATCAAGAGAACCAAAATGTTGATTCACTGCATTTCTTTAGAAAGCGATGATACTATAAGAGACTATAATGTAATTCGTGATGAGTTGAAAAAATTTGACTTAGAACTTTTAGAAAAAAAAGAAATCATAGTGTTAACCAAAACTGATTTGGTTGCAGAAAAAAAAGTTTTGGAAATTAAAAAAGAAATTAAGAAATTAAATCCTAAAACTGACATTCTGACAGTTTCCATCCTCGATGACGACTCCGTTAAAAATTTCTCTAATGACCTAATTAAAAT
>JAHIOZ010000184.1 GCA_018894995.1 Patescibacteria group bacterium
ACCAGGGTGTCCTGGTCACTGAAGAGATGCACCTTTGCCCAGTTGTAGCTGAAGTTGCGCAGGGCCTCCTGGGCAAAATCGAGCTGACCGAACTGGGGGGAATCAAGGGGGATGGCCTGGGTGAGGAAATCTCCGCCGGCAATACGGATAACGCCTCCTGCGCCGGGAGTAGAGTAGAGATAGCTCGGGGCAAAGGTGATTTTTCCGTCATTGAGACTTACCGGAATGCGGCCATTGACCGTGCCATCCCCTTCGACATTCTTGATGCCCACCTGTTCCAGGATTCTGGCCAGCTTCAGTTGGGTGCAGTAAAAAATCATCTCCGGCTGCAGATGGTTTTCGGAAAAACGCAGGGCATAGGTATTGACGGACCCATCCGCCCAGTTGAAAATTCCCTTTTCAAGTAAGAACGAGCTGTTTGACTCCACTGTGAAATGCAGGGTGCCTCCGTCTATGGCAAGCTCACCTAAGCGGGCCGAGGAAAAATTGAGTTGCTGGTTCGGGGCGCTGCGCAGTTGCGGCAGAAAGGGCAGGGTAAGGGTTGTATCAATGCCGGAGACGGTGATTTTCTGCTCTGCCAGCTCAAGGCTGCCTTTTTTCAGGGACAGCCGGCCATTGCCGGTCAATTGGCCGTCAGCAAGGGACATTTGCGCTTCACCGCTGATGAGGCCGGAGAAGGTGATGTCTTTTGCCTGGGGGAAGATTTTGGCCGGGGAGAAGTTCGTCAGTCGGGATGGCGGGATGGTCAGCGCAAGCTCGCTTCTGCCTGACTCGCCTGAAATATCAGAGGACAGCGATAAGGATGCGGTAACACCCTGCAGCAGCGGGGAGTGAAAATCGGCCGACAGGTTCAGTTTGTTTTCCTGCAGCTGGATTGTCCCGGCCAGTGCGCCGATATCCTTTTTCTGCCAGGTGATTTTTGTCAGTGCCAGTTTTCCTTTGGCATTGCCGTCGGCCGGCGGCCAGCTCAGCGGCAGGGTAAGACTGCCACCTGCCGCCCTGGTGCCTGAAGAGTGGTGATCAAACAACGCGTTGTTAACGGTGAGATCACCCTGCACCTGCCATCCTTCCTTGCCCTGCCGCCTGCCTGCCGCCTGCAGGGCGATGGCGGGCAGCTTAAGGCTGAGATCCGCATTTTCAGCAGTCAGGGACAAGTGGGCCTCTGCGTCAATGCTGATGGCCTCTGCTGTCGCAGAACCCTTGATAGTAAAGGAGGGCGCAGGCAGGGACAGGACGGTTCCCTTGAGCGCGGCAACAAGATCGGGCAGAGCACCGTTAACGGTAAACAGCAAGGGTTGGGCGATGTCCTGTTGGCTGCCGGAAAAAATGATGGTGATCGGCAATGGCTCCTGCTGCGGAAGCTGTTTGGGTGAGAGGGTGGTGTCCTGAAAGCGCAGTGCGCTGTTATGCAAAGTCAACCGCCCCTTGCCGGACGAGAAAACTAAAGGAGAAAGGCCGATATCGGCGCTGCCGGAAAAATCCGCCCAGGTGTCCAGCTGCAGGCCGGCCGGCAGGTTGAGCAGGTCGGCAAATTGCCGGGGACGCAGGTTGGCTGCGGAAAAGGCAAGGTGCGCCTGCTGCTGGTGCAGATCAAGGTCTGCGGTGATGGCGATTTCCTGCTCTGCGGGGAAAAGCTGCAGATGAACCTGCAGTGGGCCGGAGGCGTTGCCGTTTGCCGCCAAAGCCGCATCTGCGGCAAAGGGCAGACGGATCACCCGGTCCGCCAGGCGGCAGATGAGCGCTGACCGGCGGATAGCCACCCTTTTTATGGCCAGGGGCAGCTGGACGGTATCCGCTGCTCCGCCTTTATCTTTGGCCGGGGATGGACTGTTGAAAAGTTTCTGCAGTCCCGGATCGGTAAAGATGATTCGGTTATCGCTTACAGCACAGTGGATCTCCACTCCGCTCAGGGTGAGTTCATCCACTTTTCCGGCCAGCAGCGCAACAGGATGATAGCTTGCGGTCAGCTCGGAAACGGCAATGTCAGGGGATTCTTCCTGTCCGATGGCAAAGCCTGCGCCGGCCTCGGTCAGATTGATAAACAGATG
>JAHIOZ010000185.1 GCA_018894995.1 Patescibacteria group bacterium
ACCCGGGACATCTTGAGGTACCTATGGTGTAGTATCTCGGGCATAAACCACAATCAAGACCGCATACGCCAATTGTTGGATAGGTTTTCGTTTGTTCCATGATTTTTACCCTCCAATTAGTTTTAAAATCTCTTTTTGCTCCTTACTTCTTAATTTCTTCATTCTATCTTTAATGATACATTTTGCATCTTTGTTTGGATTTGCTTTTGCCCATTTCATTAAGAATTTTGCTGCTTCATAAACCGCATCATTCCAATACTTCTCCAAAATAACCAGTCCAGAACTGATTGGGTGGAGGCTGGATATCATGCGGTCCAATCAGAATAAGTTGGTTGTTTTCCCAAAGGAAGTAGAAGGGGCGCAAGTCGGTAAACTCCTGCTGGTGAAGCCAGTAGCAATTTTCTAAATCATCCTTTTTGCTCATAGCATCTAAAATTGCTTCTTTCGGGTTCATAATTATGAGATTACTGTCTTTCCTAAAGTCGAGGAACGCTGCATAGTAGGGAAAGATATAGGCGTTACCGTTTCTTCTATCAACAATATAATAGTTCTCTCCCCAGCCGGTCATACCGACGCTCACAATAGAATAACTTCCGGCAAAGTTAACGCCCTGTGTTGCGAGTTCCTCACAGATTCTAGTTCTGAATTCTCTAGCAAATTTATTGCTGCTTACATTTAGATCAGCAGGTGCAACTTGAAGAATATCATCAACTTTATATTTCTCGAACGTTTCGGTATCTCCAAGAGTCTCGTTTTTGAGATAATTTTTTTGCTCTGAAACTTTTCGAATACATTCTGCTTCTATCTCTGCTTCGGTTTTCTGGCTTTCTGATTCTTCTTCAGTAAGTTCTACCGCTAGCTCCTCCACTATAGTTTCTTCTTCATTAGTTACAGATTCTGCTTCTGCTCTTTCCTCCCTTTTCACTGTTGTTTCGCCTGTGCATGCTACTAAAGTAAAGCTAGAAAATAGAAGTAAAGTTAAAGCAGGAATAATGCTGAAGAATATTTTTTTGCTTTTCATTTTAGCCTCCGATAACTGACGTTTTACTCTTTAAATATTATTGGTGTTGTCCCTTTTAATGGCGTGACCACTACATATTGTGTTTGCCATAATCTGTCTTTCGCCCCCTTACATTAAAGATCATCTTCTTATAGGGTGAGGAGTCTGTCGCGACATGCCTCTTCTGTTGAAAACCGTGCTTCCAGTTGGTCCAAAGTTCGAGGGTAGTCTTCCATACCCTATATTACAACATATTGTGTCTACCCCAGTCAGGGGGGGGGGATACCCCCATTGTTTTATTTAAACCTATGATTAAATTTCCTGTCGGAATTTCAACTGATATTTCTCGCTCATATTTATCCTCTCCAATAATACCAGGATTCAGTTCTGTATTATTTAACAGCAATCTTATATCGCTGATGGCAAAAAAGGATTTTATCTCTGCAGAAATTAGAAGATATGTTATTTCACTGGAATTTATTACTATGTCCGGTTCAGGACTTACAGGCATAATCGCAATAATTGGTGGGTAATAGAAATCAATCTTCCAGTTTACTTCTTCATTTATAAATTTAAATCCTATCTTTTCATCTATGGATTCGATTCCTTCTGCATTCCGGTCTCCCGTGATTGTAAGTATGGCTCTATTGCCCTCCAATATTAAACTTTCTGCCTCTGTATTCTTCCAGCTGGAATGCGACTCTTGTATGATATAAAAAATATCGGATTTTGTACCATTCCTGTATTCCTCTTCACTTCCGACCATACCCCTGGTATAGCTGTCAAAAAATTCATATTCTTTATCATGATTACCTTCTTTTACTGCTTGGAAGAAGTTATTTAAGGTAAGGAAAAGTTCATTTTTTATTTCTTCCATGATCTGTCTCCGTTCTCAATTTATAATGACGCTCTACGCCCAGTTTCCATTTATAAAAATGCTGATTTCCTGGCCATCTTTAGTAATTCCGGTGATTTCCAAATCTTTGGTCCCGACCATAAAATCCACATGGGTATCCGACTGATTGCCGCCGACAGCTAGTAACTCTTCTTTAGTCAACTTGCCCCCATCCCGGATATTGGTGGGGTAGCATTCTCCCAGGGCAAAATGACAGGCAGCATTTTCATCAAACAGGGTATCATAGAAAAGAATCCCGGTATTGGAAATCGGTGAATTGTGGGGAACCAGTGCCACTTCTC
>JAHIOZ010000152.1 GCA_018894995.1 Patescibacteria group bacterium
AAATCATGAAGTTTAATCTTCGCGTCAAGCTCATCGGCGGTTACGCTGTCATACTTCTTTTGATTGTCGTTGTCGGATTGGTAGGTATATACACCTCAAACGATATCAAAAATCGTCTGGAAAAAAACGTGAGAGAGAATGTGAAAGCGTCAGTCGTTTTAGGTGATGTGGCGAGAAACGCCGGATTTATCCATTCAAATTCTCTATTACACCTATTGAGAAACTCTATCGATGATATGAACCGGTACGAGTCAGAGATTGCCGATAGGGAAGGTGAGATAAACAGGGCCCTTAATACTTTAAAAAATATGAACAAAGATCAGACAAGGCTTGATAAACTTGCGGAGTTTCGAGCTGCCTGGGACACATATTTGAGAATCTGGAAGGAACAGGTAGTTCCCCTCAGCAGGGCTAACCGCGAAGAGGAAGCATTTGCTTTAGTCAGGAAAGGGGGGGCTGCCGGTGTGGCGGTTCGGGAAGCAATGGGTAAACTTGACGAGTTAAATGATGCCAATGTTGCGGCAGCCAGCCATAGCCTGGAATTGGTGGAACAGGGTTACAGGACAAGCCAAATCATTTTGCTGGCAACTATCTTTATTGTATTTATAATCGGTTTATTTTTCGGAATAAAATACAGTTCGCTCATTGCGGGTGCTGTGAATACTGTTTCAAAAGCGGCTCAAAGGGTGGCAGCCGGAGACCTTGACCAGAGCGTGACCGTCAAAACCGGCGATGAGATCGAATCTATGGCTGACTCTTTCAATACAATGACCGAAAACATGAAGAAGATGGTTGAGGAATTGCGACAAGAAATCACAGAGCGCAAGCGGGCGGAGGAGGTGCTGTGTGAAAGCGAACAACGGCTTTACACAACGCTGAAGAGCATTGGCGAGGCAGTGATAGTTACTGATGCCAAGGGACTTGTGACGATCATGAATTCTGTTGCTGAGTCCTTGACCGGCTGGGAGGAGGCAGAGGCTGTGGGCAAGCCTCTGGAAGACGTTTTCAACATCATCAACGAGCAAACAGGAGAACGTGCTGAAAATCCTGTAGGCAGGGTGCTCCGAGAAGGCGTTGTCGTGGGCCTGGCCAATGATACGGTATTGATAGCCAGAGACGGAACAAAACGGCCTATTGCCGACAGCGGGGCGCCAATAAAAAATGAGAAAGGGAACATAATTGGTACTGTAGTGGTCTTCAGGGACACCACAGAGCGCAAGCAGGCGGAGGAGGCGCTGAGGGAGTCCTATAAAGAATTGAAGACGGCGCAGGAGCAACTGGTGCGCCACGAGAAGCTTGCGGCATTGGGACAGCTTGCAGGGGGTGTGGGCCACGAGTTGCGCAACCCGCTGGGGGTGATCTCCAACGCCATCTACTTCCTCCAGATGACCCTCTCCGAGGCCGACGGGACCACCAGGGAGTACCTGGAGATGATCTCTTCGGAGGTTAGCAATGCGGATAAGATAATCTCAGATCTTCTGGATTTCTCGCGCGTCAAGGCTGTCGAGAGAGAGGAGACATCGGTTTCCGGGCTGGTTTCTAAGGTATTGGAGAAGCAACCCACCCCCGAGAATGCGGAAGTGACGACCGCGATACCCCCTGACCTGCCCGCCGTATTTGTTGATTCCGTGAAGATAGGCCAGGTATTGAGCAACCTGGTAACCAACGCCTGCCAGGCCATGCCTGAGGGGGGCAAGCTGACTATTAGTGCTCAGGCGGAGAAGGAAAAAGTGTCTCTCTCCATAACCGACACAGGCTGCGGCATCTCCAGGGAGAACATGAAGAACATCTTCGAGCCGCTATTCACCACTAAGGCGCGTGGCATTGGTCTTGGTCTGTCGGTCTCCAGGAGCCTTGCAGAGGCAAATGGCGGGAGCATCAAGGTTGAGAGCGAGGAAGGAAAGGGCAGCACCTTCACTCTCATCCTTCCCACCAGGAAGGCGGTGTCATGAAGGATCAATTGCGTATCCTGATCGTGGATGATGACCGGAGAATGGCCAGGACCCTGACCGACATCCTCAAGGTCAAGGGTTATGAGGCCGAA
>JAHIOZ010000186.1 GCA_018894995.1 Patescibacteria group bacterium
GCGATGACCGGGCAACCAATACCCGGAGGTCCGTCGGTGATGACAAGGTCCGCGCCTCGCTCTTCGGCCAGCTGCCGCACTTCCTTGCGTATCAGGCTGACCAATTTCCCCGAATTCTCCTCGGCAATGCCCAGACGGGCATGCACCATGGGTCCGAAGCGCGTATCCGAGAGATACCACTCGCCACAGCGCTTGGTCGGAAAGTCGATGGCCTTCTCCGGGCAGAAATCGACACAGACACCGCAACCCTCGCACCGGATGGTATCGACCTCGAAGCGGTCGGTGATGGCTTCGAACCGGCAAAGCTCCATACACGTGCCGCATCCGATGCAAAGGTCGGGATTGATCACTGCTATACCGCCGCCCATAAAATCGGTCTGTTGTCTGATTTCCGGCTGCATTAACAGATGGAGGTCAGCCGCGTCGACATCGGCGTCGCAGAGTACACTATTTTTTGCCAGAGCGGCAAAAGCTGCGGTCAGGCTGGTTTTGCCGGTTCCGCCCTTGCCGCTGATGATGACTATTTCCCGCATTAGACCGTTGTGCTCCTCTTTTGGATGATCGTTTCGATTTTATGAAACAGCTCGCAAAACCGTTCTTTCCATTCCGGAAACTCCTCAACGATGGATCGACCCTGGGAGTAGGCCTCGGCGATGCGGCGCTCAAAAGGGATAGTCAGCAGCACCGGCAGTTGCTCACGCTCCGCGTAGGCAAACACCTCCTGGTCGCCGATATCCGACCGGTTGACCACCAGTCCGCTGGGAATGCCCAGCAGTTTCACCGTCTCCACTGCCAGTTTGAGATCGTGCAAACCAAAGGGGGTGGGCTCGGTCACCATAAGAACGAAATCCGCACCGTTCATGGCGGCAATCACCGGACAGGACGTGCCCGGCGGGGCGTCGATAATCGTCACCTTTTCCGGATCAGCCTCGGACCGCACCCGCTTGATCAAGGGTGGCGACATGGACTCACCGACCCGCAACCGGCCGTTGATAAAACGGATACCATTGCGCGCACCGAAATTAATCTCGCCCAGTTCCCGGCCGGTTTCCGTGATCGCCCCTTCGGGACAGACCACCATGCAGCCGCCGCAACTATGGCAGAGCTCCGGAAAAATAAGCACTTTGTGACTAACCACCGTAATGGCATTAAATCGACAGATGGCTGAACATTTGCGGCAATAGGTGCACTTTTCCAAATCCACCAACGGGATAGGTGTAGTCACCAGTTCGGTTCGCTCGATCACCGGTTTGAGAAAAAGATGGGCATTAGGTTCTTCGACATCGCAATCCAAAAACTCTACCCCGCTGCCCAGGGCAAGCGCCATATTGGTCGAGATAGTCGTCTTGCCGGTGCCACCTTTGCCGCTGGCTACGCTGATAATCATGGGGAAACCTGTTGTTTTTTAGGTTGGAGTAACCCCGATATCTTCTCAAGAATGGCGAGAAGTGCCTCGGCATCACGTTCCTGCGGGTGAAGAGGCAGTTGCATCAGCACGCCCATCCCCTCGGTTGCCTCGTGAAAATCCTTTTTCGACAGGTCGCCGACAATCGCTGTATTGACCATCGGATTAACCATAACGAGCTGCTTGACGAAATCGATGCCGCTCATATCGTCGAGCTGTTCATCGACAATCACCACATCCATGGGCTTGCCCTTGAACTTTTCAAGTCCGGCGACACCGGGTGCAGCAGGTACCAGTTTGACTTCATGCTCGCGCCGCAACCTGGCCACCAGTGCGGAAAATCGTGAAAAATCCTTTGCAACAAATAAGATGGTCAAGAGTTCCTCTTCATTAATAGTTGTCTTTGAAAAATACCATTCTCAGCCAGCTCGTCCAGAAGCTAATTCCGGGTAAACTTGCCGTCTGTTTTCATGTAACCGATCATCGGACGAGTGGCAATCCTTCTTTTTTCATCTGTGACGTCTCACGTATTCCCCAGGGAATAAGCATCTCGGCATCTTTCAAGCCGTGTACAACAGCCTCCGTCAGTGAAACCCTTCTCATACGATCTCGCCGCTAATCCGTTTCAATTGCTCTATCGCCTTGGAAGGCGTATCGTATATATACAGATGAATCCCCGACACCGGAGCTTATTTTGCTTTTGACAGAGATTTATAAAGGACATCCATCGTCTTTGCTATTTTTTGCTCTTGGGTTAACAAGGAATCATTGAAAATTTCGTCTATCTTGGCACAGATTGCTTCCGCTCCATGATCGAGGTGTATTTTAAAGTGTTTCTCATACTGTGCATGTGTTACAGGATCGGGGCAATACCAATCCTTTCCCTTATCCCTTATCCTTTCCAGATGATATCATAGGAAATACAAACAGTTTCGGCATATAGCTCGCCGAGTTTTATCAGAGTTTCTGCCACTCAAATTCGCCCCTCAGGTGGTTGCAGAACATCTCCGCCTGAGGGTTCGGTAAAGTGGACCCCTGAGTCA
>JAHIOZ010000011.1 GCA_018894995.1 Patescibacteria group bacterium
CAAAACCCTCAAAATGGTGATCTTCGTTATTTGAATTCAACAAAAAAATATCGCAAATATTGTAAAAAAATGATAACTCTTTGTCAGTTTTGGCATTACTGATAATTTTTATATTATTCTCCAATTTATTATTTTTAACAAAGTTTTTTATTTTATCAATATACACAGTATCCTTATCTGAACCAACAATTAAATATAGATAATCAGGATATTTTTCTTTTAAATAAAAAGATGCCTTTGAAGTATCAAGCTGTCCTTTTCTTTCTTTAATGCCCCCCACTGTAAGTAAAATAGGGCGATGCAAATCTTTTATATTAAATTTTTCTCTGTAAAAACTAATTTCATCTTGTGATAAATCAGGTAATTCAGTTGTGCCTAAATGCACCACTTTTAAATTATTTAAACTGACCTTTTCCATTATTCTTTGTTTAACATAATTACTTATACAAAAAATTTTATTTGCTTTTTTGTAAGCTCTTTTTAATAAGAACCCTTTAAATTTATCAAACAAAGGAGCTACTGAGTATGTCCCCACTCCATTTATAAAAAAATTCTTTTTGGTTCCCAATACCGCAAAATAACCATAAATACCGTAAGGCCAACCGTCAAAAGCGTGAATAACATCAAATTTCTTTGCTATTTTTCTAACCCTTAAGGTATTTCTGATTAAATTAAAAATATTTGAATGATTAAGCGGTTTTAAAATATTTAATTCATTTTGAATTTTTTCTTGGTTTTTTTCTGTCAAAACAGAAACATCAAATTTTAATTTAATTAACTCATTAATAACAGAAGCTGAGTATCTTCCCCATCCTGAATTTTGATTTATATTATTTGTAATAATTAAAATTTTTTTCATTTTATAAAATTTAAAATGTTATTTACTCTTTTTTTCCAAGTATAATTCTGAACATCAATTAAAGCCTGTTTTGCAAGATTTTCTCCCAATTCAACATCGTTTAACGCTTTGTTTATTCCATCAGCCAAACTTTTTGGATTATCCGGCTCAACCAAAATTGAATTTTTTTCATTCAATATTTCTCCGATTGAAGGCAAATTTGACGCAACAATCGGATTGCCGGACGCCATATACTCAAAAAGTTTCATCGGTGAAGTATGATATTTTGAAATATCTTGTTTTTCAGTATTCGGCAAAACCAAAACATCGGCCGATTTCTGCCAAGATGGCATTTCGGAGTATTTCCGATGTCCGATAATTATAACATTTTTCAGATGATTGTTCCTTTTTTTGAAAAATTCAATGTCTTCATCGGTTCCGCCGACAAAAACAACCAAATTGTTTTCGTTCAGATAAACGGAAGCGTCCGCCAAAATTTGCGCACCTTTCCAGTCATACAAATGACCAGAATAAAAAATGATTTTTTTATTCAACGACAAATTTTCTTTTTTCTTGAATTCGCCTTTTGAAAATTCAAACGAAAAATTTTCCAAATCAACTCCGTCCGACGCAACCAAGATTTTTTTTGGTTCTATCCCAAAATTTTTGACATAAAAATCTTTTAAACCTTGGGTAATGGAAATTATGCCGGCAACTTTTTTAGCGACTTTTTTAGCGACAAAATTTTCTCTGGCTGTGTGAGTTTCCCAAAAAATATTTTTTCTGAAAAAACTCAAAAAAAACAAAGGTAACTCATCGCGCGAATAAATAAAATCCGCTTTTTTGAACAAAGAATAAACTGTGGCAAATTTGGCAAAACTTATAGACTGAATCCAAAAACCGATTCTACCAAACCGAACCAAATCCAAAGTTGGTAATTTTTTAATTTTAAAATTTTCTTTTACCCCATAATATTCAAAAGGGTTTTGTTTTATAGGATTCAATCTTCGTGGCACTATTAATTCAACATTATTTCCTGCATTAGCAAAAGCCTCGCACATTTTCATTATTTGAATTCCGTGCGCTTTCTCGGTCGGTATGCGAACATTGGCAATATAAAGTATTTTTTTCATATTTTGTTTGTTGTGGCAAAAACATTGTAATACAAATCATTCTTGTAATCCAAAATATTTTCATCATTCATTGCCACCAATTTTGTTTCTTTTTTATAATTATTTGGTATGTTGGTCAATTTATAATTATCGACTATTAAATATAAATTATACCCCAAATCAATTAAATATTGATAAATTTCGTCTTCATTTTTGCCTACATTATTTAAAATTTTAGGACTAACTTCGAAAACAATATCCGGTTTTTGATTTACAAGAATATTATAAGCACCCTTTAAAACATTTAATTCATAGCCTTCAATATCCAAAAAAATAAAATCTATATCGGTTTTTTCTCTTGATTGGAAATCATCCAAAGTAATAGCTTCAACATTTTCTTTTTTTGCATTTTCGTATCCCTTCAATTGCAAAACTGACGACCTAATATCCTGCTCATAAATAGTTACCACCCCACTTTTATCCGACAGTGCTATTTGATTTAAAAAAACCTTATTCTCTAAATTATTTATTTCAATATTTTCTTTTGACCTTTCAAATAAATATTTAACAGGTTCAAAAGCAAAAATTTTGGAATTCTCAGAAAGACTGCTGATTAACTCCAAAAACATATAACCAATATGGGCTCCGGCGACAACAATATTTTTCTTATCTCTAACCAAATTTCTAACCAAATGAGTTGTTTGGGGTTCCCAACAAGGATTTATTTGCGGTGAATAATATAACAAAAATCTGTTTAACATATCTTCAAGCCCGACTTTTATTTTTATATTTTCGTTTAATTTCACAATTATTTTAAAATCAACTCCAAA
>JAHIOZ010000012.1 GCA_018894995.1 Patescibacteria group bacterium
CCTCGTTATTAAAATAATAATTGGCTCCTAGAAAAATCAAAGCAAAAACCAAAAAACTTGCAATCAGTTTCATCTGTTCTATCTCCTTTGAAAAATTAAAGAACTTCTTTTGTTTCCTGTTTACACCTTACTATACTTGGTTATATAAGTCAAAAAAATCTCTAGGGAGATTTTTTTGTTGAATATAAAACTACTAGATTAAAAAATAATTGATGAATCGGATTTTATTAATAACGGCGAAAAGCGAAGCTTTTCGCCGTTATTTTTGGAATTTAGAAATTAGAAATTTTGGTTTTTATTAGAAATTAGAAATTGTAATTTAGAAATTTAATCGAAATTCGAAATTAAAAAGTTGTTGGCTGTCAGCTATCAGCTACAAGCTTTTGATAATTTATCTCACCAAAAGTTCATCTGCCCTCTCCGGATGTGCCATAATCTCCTCCACCGCAAACTCCATCCTCGTTGCCCAACGAGAACCTTTCACTAAAATAACATCGTCTTTTTTAATTATATTCTGCAAATAAGCTCCCGCTTTTCTTGAATCTTCAAATTGCAAAATATTATTTTCTCTCATTCCGGCATTCAAAGCTCCCTCTGCTGTTGCCTGGGAACGAGTCCCTACGGTAACTAACATATCACAAACTCCGGCGACTACCCCACCAATTTTTTTATGTTCATTAATTGCGTATTTCCCAAGTTCCATCATATCCCCCAACACAGCGATTTTTCTTCCATTTGTTTCAATTTCTCCCAACATTTTTAAAGCCCATTCTACCGCCAAAGGAGAGGAATTATAAGAATCATCAATAATAACAGAGTCTTTAATCCCATCAAGAATTTTCATTCTTCCAGGTTGTGTTTCGTGTTCTGTTGATAAAGCTTGAGACATTGAAACCAAATTAAGTTTTTGAGTTACTCCAACGGCAATCGCCGCTAATGAAGGATAAATATGTTGAATACCCAAAACTCCTTTTAAATTTACAGGGACGCTACTCCCTTCATAATTAATTTTAAAAGTTACTCCGGAAATTTTGCCATTTTCATAAAGAAGATTATTATTTGAACCTAAAACATCTGCTCCTTCATTCAACCCGAAAGTTATTGTCTTTTTGTTAAAATCATTTTTAATTGCCAAAACATCCTCATCGTCATAATTGAGAATTAAAAAACCGTCATCTTTAAGATATTGTGCCAATTCTCTTTTTTCTCTGATAACCGCCTCGGGTGATTCAAAATATTCAACATGAACGGGAATTTCGGCAAAACGAGTAATTACGGCAATATCCGGCTTTAACCATTTTGCAATATCTTTGATGTCCCCAGGGTGATCCGCTCCAACTTCAAGCACCAACCATTTTGGATAATGATTTTTTGCAAATATCAAAGCTAAACCTTCAAAAATATTTTTTATCCAAATAATCGGATTATTTCCCCCGTTTTGACATCCCAAAATACTCAAAGGAACACCAATTTCGCTGTTGAAACTTTTCTCGCTTTTTCTGACAAAAAAAGATGAACTTAAAACGGAATAAATGGAATCTTTCGCTGTGGTTTTTCCAACACTTCCTGTAACAGCAACAACCTTTGGTTTATATTTTTTTAAAACCAATTTTGCTTCTAGAATAAGAATTGAAACTATTATTTTTTTGAATGTGTTTTTTAACATTTTTTTTAAATAATTAGGGTTTAGGGTTGTAGAAATTAAATTAAGTAACCGCTCATACTTATAAACATTAAATTCAATAAAATCGATAATTGACAATATTACTCTGGGTCGCCACACTATCGCTCGCAGAGACGGATTTTCCGGAGGAAAATCCGTCTCTGCGAGCGATAGTGTGGCAATCCAACAATTTCCATAATCGTAAGAATTCAACAGATGCGAGTGGTTACTAAATTAAAACTTGACAAATTGTTTTTAACTGCTATACTATTAGTGTAGGGTTAGAGGATAACTTGAGGTTCTGAGGAAAAGTATATGTTGGTATACACAGAACATCGTAGAAATCTCCTAATTCTGCACAAGGTCATGTTACGAGAATATGGCCTTTTGTTTTATTCTCAAAAAACTTTCTGGGCTGGATTGCCACGGATTTTTTGGCGGAATAAATTATTTTTTATTTGGGTGTCGGACAGCCACGACGGGCTGTCCGACACCCTAAAAATAATTTATTCCGCCAAAAAAAACCTCGCAAAGACGAACTGCCTTCGGCAGTTCATCGACGAATTTTGCTTCGCAAAATTCGTCACTTACTACTTATTACTTAATACTATTTACTACTTATTACTCGCCTGACCGATAATTTTAAAATTGTTCTCAGGGTGTCGCACTCCCCCGCTCTACGCTACAGGGAGAACGACACCCGTTCACAATTTTAAAATTATCGGTCAGGCGGAACCTCATAATAATTTATCAAAAACTTTGTCAAATTTACAAAAGGTTCAGTCAAAGTGTGCGAAGCATAATTAACCTCTTTAGGATCAACAATATAAAAGAAAACTAAAAATTGAGGGTCATATGCCGGGAAATATCCAAAAAAACTATGTAAATATTTATTATCATAATAACCCCTTCCATCTTCTTTCGCCATTTGAGCGGTTCCTGTTTTTGCAGCAACACTGTAATGTTCCATCTTAACAGTTCCACCCAACAAAGCACTGTCCACCACTTCCACCAACATTCTCGTTATTTCATCCGAAGTTGATTCTTTAAAAACTCTTTCTCCTTCCTCATACAACAATTCTCTTGATAAACCAATATCATACTTAATACCTTGAGATAAGTGCGGAGTAATCAATTTACCACCATTCGCCAAAACAGACAAGGCGCGAACTGTTTCAACGGGAGTTAAAGCAATTCCCTGCCCGAAAGAAGCTGTTGCAAATTCCAAATCTCTTGAACTTTCCAAATTGCTCACAAGCCCGTAAGTCTCGTTTGGCAAATCAACTCCGGTTTCTTCACCAAAACCGAGACTCAGCATATACTTTGCCATC
>JAHIOZ010000113.1 GCA_018894995.1 Patescibacteria group bacterium
AATTATTGAAATTTATGGTCCGGAATCATCCGGAAAGACAACTCTTGCCCTGCATGTTGTCGCTTCAGCTCAAAAAGAGGGCGGAATTGCCGCTTTTGTTGATGCGGAACATGCACTGGATCCGGAATATGCCAAAAAGCTGGGAGTTAATATCAACGAATTACTCGTATCACAACCGGATAATGGCGAACAGGCACTGGAAATTACGGAAAGTTTGGTTCGTTCAGGCAAAATTGACATCATTGTTATTGATTCCGTCGCTGCTTTAACTCCAAGAGATGAAATTGAAGGTGATATGGGGGCTCACCATGTCGGGAAACAAGCCAGACTTATGTCGCAAGCTCTCAGAAAACTAACCGCCATTGTCGCTAAAAGTAAAACAACTGTTATTTTTATCAATCAAATTAGAATGCAAATAGGTGTGATGTTTGGAAATCCGGAAACAACCCCAGGAGGAAAAGCTCTGAAATTCTATACTTCCGTTCGTTTGGATGTGCGAAGAATTGCTCAAATCAAAAAAGGTGACGAAGTTGTCGGTGGTCGGATAAGAGTTAAAGTGGTCAAAAACAAGGTCGCTCCCCCATTCAAAATGACAGAGTTTGATTTGATGTATAATGAGGGAATTTCAAAAGAAGGCGAAATGATTGCTTTGGGAGAAAAATACGGAATTATTTCCAAGAAAGGATCATCTTATTCTTACGGAGAAGAGAAATTAGGGGTGGGATACGACAAAACCAGAACTTATTTGAAGGAAAATCCGAAGGTTGCAAAAGAGGTACTGAAGAAGATAAAGGATGAACTAAAAAAATCGTAGATTTTTTAGTAATTTTTAATTTAAAATTATGTTGGATTATAACGAAATTACACAAAGAAAATACATTATTGTCGGTGATGAGCCTTACGAGGTTTTGACTTCCCATGTTTTTAGAAAACAGCAAAGAAAGCCGGTTAACCAAACAAAATTGAAAAATTTAATTAGTGGCAAAGTAATAGAAATATCATTTCACCAAGCTGAAAAAGTTAAAGAAGCGGATATTGAGAAAAAAAATATCAAATATCTTTACAATAACAAGGGCGAATATTGGTTTTGTGAAGAAAAAGACCCTTCAAAGAGATTTGATTTGCCAGAAGGTATTATTTCCGGGGCGCAATTTATGAAAACAAACTCTTTAGTGACAGCAAAACTTTTTGGCAACAGAATTATCGGTGTTTCTATGCCTATCAAAGTTCGATTAAAAGTCAAAGAAGCTCCGCCGGCTGTTAAAGGTAACACGGCAACGGGAGCCAACAAGCAGGTCGTTTTAGAGACGGGAGCGGTGGTAAACACACCTTTGTTTGTGAATGAAGGTGATATCATTGAGGTTAATACTGAGACGGGGGAATACACCGGCCGAGCTTAAAAAGAAAATCGTCAGGCAATGCCTGACGATTTTCTTTTTAAGCTCGGCCGGTTAAGAAACTCCCAAAGCAAAATATTAATTTTAACCCCATACGACATAAATTCCTATCGGCATTTATGTCGTATATGGAAATAGAATCAATATTCTAATATATTATTATCTTTAAAAATTTGTTTAAGGAGTTTTTCGTTACTTATACTTGCAGCTTCTATAAAAATAATATTATCTTTAACATTAAAAAATTCTCCTATCTGCTCAAACTCTTTTTTACAAGGATGAGGATAAACAAAAACTGATTTTTGCAACATAATAAAACCAAGGTCTTTAATTTTTTTATTTAAAGATTTACGAGCAACCACCTTTTCTTCCGGAATATCAAAAGATATTATTCTCCAAATATTATCCCATTTTTTCTGTTTTGGTATATTAAGATCTTCAATTTTATATTCATTTAATTTAAGCACCCCTTTTGGTGTAATAACATATTTATCAACTTCATCTTCTTTTATATAACCACGATCTAATAATCTTTTTAAATTATCCCTAAGTCTTCGTTTGTGATTTTTGTGCAAATCATCAACCCATTTATAAGCAATAGCAGTCCCCGGTAAAACAAACATAGATGCTATCACCCCACCTAAAGCAATACCTTTTATTATTTCTTTGGAGAGATCACTCTTCTTCATTTTTTCAGGGGACTTAGCATTTTTTAAAAAATTCATTTCTTCTTGAGTTAAGTAAATATTTTTCATAAAAATTTATTAAAAATTAATTATAAGATTTTACATCTAAATTATAACATACGACATAAATTCCGATAGGAATTTATGTCGTATGTTATAATATTTGAGTTATAATGAACACCCGTTTCATTAAAAACCCGCTTCGTTAAAACGAAGCGGGTGTTAAATTATGCAGAAAGAAGAATTTCGTTAAGAGAAATCTTGTCTTCATGAGAGAGTAGTTTTGTTTTTGAATTTTTTAAAACTTCTAATAACGAATAAATGATTCCCAATCTCTGGCTGTCTACCCATTCACCACCAAACTCTTCTCCTAGCAGTTCATATAAAAAATCTCTATTTTCTTTAAATTTACTGCATTGAGAGCATGTTTTAATAGAAATATCTATAAAACAAGTTATTCCATTCATATAAATACATTCCCCAGAATCAATCCAACAAATACTCTTATCCATTTATCTCGCCCTCTTCTTTTTAATGGGACAAAGCACCCGTGAATTTGCGAAAGTTTTGGGCAACTCCCATCTTAACTCTCCTTTTGACGAAGTTATTGTTTGACCTCCAAAAGAAGTAAAAGAAAAAAACACCTGTAAACACCGACTCAAAATTCTGTCTAAAGAATTGAAACTCATCATAATCCCTCCTTTTTGTGAGATTAAATTGATTAATAAATATCAAACAAATTCTTTCAAGAGAATAGCAAAAAACAGTCATAGAAGCAAATAAAATATTTTGAATCACGAAATACCTGGATTGCAAGACTTTGAGCAAATTTTTTTAAAAATTATGAACGGGTGTCGTTCACCCTGTAGCGAAGTGGGGGTGTGCGACACCCTGAGAATAATTTTTAAAAAAATTTCGCTCAAAGTCTTGCAAAGACGAACCGCCAAAGGCGGTTCGTCAACAAATTTCCTATTTTGTAATTCAAAGAAATAACAAATTTAAAAAACAAAAAATCCGCAAAGCGGATTTTTTAATCTTTTTTTTTACGAAACTAAAATAATTCAAAAATTGGCGATTTTCGTTTTAATTTTTGAAAAAATTTTCTGAGTCGTATTAAATATACGGCGAACGGAAATTTTTTTGAAAATTAAAACGAAAATCGCCAATTTTGGGATTATTTCAAACTATCTAATTACATAAGGTAACAATCCCAAAAATCTTGCTCTTTTAACCGCTTGGGCGAGCTGTCTTTGGTGCTTTGCACAAAGACCGCTTCTCTTTCGAGCAACCATCCTTCCATGAGGATTCATAAACTTTCTCAAAGCGTCTACATCTTTGTAATCAATTTGGATTATATTATTTTTTGAAAAAAAACATTGTTTCATTTTATTTTAGGGTATAGCGTTTAGGGTATAGTTAGTAATTTTTGAACTTTCGACTTTATGAACTTTATAAACTTTTAACTAATTCTAATTTTTTCTTATTACTTAATACTTACTCCTAGACATTCCATTCTAAATTTTTTCCAAAAAATTTAGAATGGAATGTCTTCCGGATTGATTTCTTCTTCAGGGTATTCAACCGTATCAACCTTTGGGGCTTCCTTGCTGGTTTGACTTGTTTGACTTGTCTGGTTTGTATTGTTTTGATAACCAGCACTTGAACCTCCACCATCTCTTCTTGGTCCCAACTGCATACTTTCTGTAACAATTTCCGTTCGATATATTTTCTTACCGGTTTCCTTATCCTCCCAATTTTTTGTTTGCAATCTACCCTCAATTAAAACAGAACTGCCTTTTTTCAAATATTGATTGATAATTTCAGCAGTTCTCCCAAAAGCAACAACATTGTGAAATTCAGTGCTTTCTTGTTTACCCCCTTCTTTATCCTTCCAAACTCTATTCGTAGCAACCGAAATATTTGTAACTTGAACACCAGAAGGAAGCGATTTTAATTCGGGATCCCGTGTTAAATTTCCTATTATAATTACTTTGTTTAAATACATATCAAAATATTAATTTATTAAAATTTTCAAATTCCAAACCCCAATATCCAAATCCCAAACAAATTCAAATTTTCAAATATTTTAAATTCAAAACTTTTTGCATTTTGAATTTTGTTTGTTTGAACTTGTTTAGAATTTGGAACTTAGTGTTTAGAGTTTTAAAAACCCGTTCATATCTGTATATTGCATTATACAGAAACTGACAAAAATACTTATTCTATTACCAATTCATCTATCGTTTCGTCCAATTCTTTTTCGTCTACTTTGTTGATTTCTTCAACTTTTTTTTCTTTTTTTGGTTTTCCTTCTTTTTTATCAAAAGAGAACTTTCCAACTTTAGAATTAGCAACAATTGTGTTTTCTTTTACAGTCTTAATGATTAAAAATCTCAAAATATTTCCAATCTTTTCAAGCTCGTTTTTGATTAAATTAATTACATCAGAATCAGCCTCAAATTTAACCCAACCAAAATAAGCACTGTCAAACTTCTGATTTTTTCCGGAAATCGCTTTTGTCATTGGATAAGTCAAGCCTCTCATCTCAGGAATTCCTTCAGAAAAAAACATCCCCTTGTTTTTTTCAATAATATCCTTAATTTTAGAAACCTCCAAAGAAACATTCTCTTCGGCAATAACAGGTAATAAAAGATAGCCTATTTCATAGACTTTCCCTGTTGCATTTATGTCTGTATCTTTTGTCATATGGCTATTAGATTAACACAATGAAAACCAAAAATCAAATTTTTGGCACTAGTTTGTAGTTGGTAGTGAGTAGTAAGTAGAAACGACGAATTTTTGCTTTTCCTTATCACTCTTGGGAAAGAGGAATAAATGAAAATACCAACAGACTCATCAGACAATATTTTCCCAAAAAGGGAAACGCCTGGTAGAATCACAAAAAGTGCTATTAAATTAATAGAAGATAATTTAAATAATCGTCCGAGAAAGCGTCTGAATTGGTTAACTCCCTATGAAGTTTTTGTTAAAAAAATGAAGCCGAGAAACTTCCAAGTTCAGAGTTTAATCTAAGAATCTTTAGCAGTTGATAGTTTATAATTTTAGTTAGTTGGTAGTGAATAGAACGAATTTTGCTTCGCAAAATTCGTTGTCGTGTTTAGAAATTAACCCAGCACTAACTTTTTTGAAAAAAAGTTAGTGCTGGGTTAAAAATTTTAATCATTCGTATCTATTCGTATTATTCGCATCATTCGTATATTGGTATGTTTATCTATCTACCATAACCACAAACTCCCCTCTTATTTTGTCCGGATTTTTTTCAAAAAATTCAAGTATTTCGCTGGCGGAACCCGAAACAATTTCTTCAAAAATTTTTGTTAATTCTCTCGCAACAACTATTTTCCTGTTTGGAAGCTGAGCTTCCAAATGTTCTTTAAGTGAATTCAAAGTTTTGATTATCCTGTGGGGGGACTCATAAAAAGCGACTGTTCTTTTTGTTTCCGCTATTTCTTTGAACAAAGTTTCTCTCCCTTTCTTGTGGGGCAAAAAACCCAAAAACAAAAATTGATCAGCTGTTAAACCACTTGCCGAAAGAGCGGAAATCAAAGCACTCGCCCCAGGGATTGGAATTATTTTAATCTCATTCCCGAACTCTTCCCTAATTTTAGAAACTAAAAAAGATCCAGGGTCGGAAATAGACGGAGTTCCGGCATCTGAAACTAACGCGATATCTTTTCCTTCTCTAATCAACTCAAAGATTTTATCCATTTTAGAAATCTTGCTGTGTTGATGATAAGACATCGTAGGAGTTTTAATTTCATATTTTTGCAAAAGTTTTTTTGTCACCCTCGTATCCTCGCACAAAATCAAATCAACCTCGCCCAAAATCCGCACCGCTCTGAAAGTAATGTCTTCAAGATTGCCTATTGGTGTTGCAATTATATAGAATGATGAATTAT
>JAHIOZ010000114.1 GCA_018894995.1 Patescibacteria group bacterium
AAAAACCAAAAATAAACAAAATCAAAATAACGAACATCTGTGACGACCGTCACAGATGTTTGTTGTTTCTTTGAATTACGAAACACCTGGATTGCCATGTGATTTTTTCAGAGCGAAATTTTTTAAAAAATTATTCTCAGGGTTTTTATACTGCTCGGGCTAAATGCCCAAGACACCCCCGCTTTGCTACAGGGTGAACGACACCCGTTCATAATTTCATTTAAATAATTTCGCTCTGAAAAAATTGCTCGCAAAGACGAACCGCCGAAGGCGGTTCGTCGGACGAATTTCCGAAGGAAATTTGTCTTTGCGAGAAGTTTATGACGAATTTCCTTCGGAAATTTGTCTTTGCTAGGACTTCGAATTTTTCAAAATTCAAAGCAATACCAATACGACGAAGCAATCCGGATTAAAGACACTAAAAAATTGCTGTTTAGCGAGTTTCGTAATTCAAAGTTTTTTAAAATCTTTTACATCTGATATAATACTTTTATGGATAAAAAATTTTCAGAAAACAATACGGTTTTATACCGAAAATATCGTCCGCAAAATTTTAAAGAAGTTTTGGGGCAGGATCATATTATTAAGGCTTTGGGCGGAGCGATAAATTTGGGCAATATATCTCATGCTTATCTTTTTGCCGGGACAAGAGGAACGGGGAAAACCAGTATCGCGAGAATTTTGGCAAAAGAAATCGGTTGCACTGACAATGACCTTTACGAAATTGATGCCGCTTCAAATCGCGGGATTGATGATATTCGTGAATTGAGAGACTCTGTAAATGTTTTACCTTTAGAATCTTCTTACAAAGTTTACATAATTGATGAAGTCCATATGCTTACCAAAGAAGCTTTCAATGCGCTTCTCAAAACATTGGAAGAACCGCCAAAGCATGTGGTGTTTGTTTTGGCGACAACGGAATTGGAAAAACTTCCCGACACAATTGTTTCTCGTTGCCAGACTTTCAGCTTTAATAAACCGGCTCAAAATGTTTTGAAAGAAATGGTTTTGAATGTCGCTAAAAAAGAGGGCTTTAAACTTGAACAAGCTTCAGCTGACTTAATTGCAGTTTTGGGTGACGGTTCGTTCAGAGATACTCACGGGATTTTGCAAAAAGTCATTTCTTCTTCGGCGGATAATAAAATCAGCATTGAGGAAGTTGAAATGATTACAGGAGCTCCAAAAGGGGAGTTGGTGAATGATTTTATTTCTTCAATCGCCGATTCTGATTTGGACAAAGGTTTGACTGCAGTAAACAAAGCGGTTGAGAATAATGTCGATATGAAAATTTTTGCAAAACTTGTTTTGCACAAATTAAGAGCGGTTTTGCTTTTGCGATTTGCGAAAGATATGAACAAAATCATTCAGTCGGAATTTTCTGAAAATGATTTCAAATTTATTGACGAATTGGCAAACAAAAAAGAATTTAAAATTTCCTCCAACACAATCAAAGAAATGTTGTTTGCTTATGAGCAAATAGGGAAGGCTTACATTAACCAACTTCCATTGGAATTAGTACTAATTAAACTTATTAGTGAATAGATTTTTGTTTATTTTATGCACTGTTTGTAGTGGTTATATCGAACAATGAATTATATAATACAGAGTATATTATCCTTGTTCGTATGATAGAAAAACAGAGTTAAAAAATAAAGCGATAAAATTAAGAAAAGAAGGAAAAACTTATTCTGATATTTTAAAAAAAATACCTGTTGCAAAATCAACTTTGTCTTTGTGGTTGCGAGAAGTTGGTTTGTCTAAATCACAAAAATAAAGAATTACGAAGAAAAGATTAGAAGCCGGTTTAAGGGGAGCAAAAAAAAGAAAAGATCAAAGAATTGAAATTACGAAAGCAATTTATGAAAAAGCAGAAAAAGAAATTGGAAAAATTTCTAAAAGAGAATTGTGGTTAATTGGTGTTGCTTTATATTGGGCGGAGGGAAGTAAGGAAAAAGATTATCGTCCCGGGTCTTGCATTAGTTTTATAAATTCTGATCCTGATATGGTTAAGTTGTTTTTGGTGTGGTTAATTGAAATTTGTAAAATCAGAAAAGAAGATATTAAATTAATACTTTATATTCATGAAAATCATAAAAATAGAATCGATGAAGTAAAAAAATATTGGTTGTTGTTGACTGGGTTCGAAAAATTAGATAGTATCTACTTCAAGAAACACAATATAAAAACAATTAGAAAGAGAGTTAACGGTACATATTATGGCGGTTTGAATATAAAAGTGAAATCAAGCTCTGGTTTGGTGAGAAAAATAGCAGGTTGGGTAAATGGTATAAATAAGTAGGTAAAATTATTACCGGGTCGTCTAATGGTAGGACATTTGGTTTTGGTCCAAAGAATCGGGGTTCGAGTCCCTGCCCGGTAGCAACGATAAATTTAAATACCGACCGAGGTATTTAAATTTGGCGTCTCTGTCGTGAGACTAGGACTCGAACCGAGCGAATATATTTTTTCGGAGCGTAGCGGAGAAAAAATATGAGCGAGCGGGGGTAGCGAGTTCTTAACAAAAATGAGTCGTAACGAAGTGGAGACGAAATTTTTGTTTAGAACTGGAAGCCGAGTCCTAGTCCCGCAGCAAAATGAAAAAAATGAAAAGCTTTGCTTTTCATTTTTTTTCATTTGTTTTATTTTGTGAAGGAGGTATAATTTAATTATGTCAAAAGGCAGAGATCAAAAGAAGAATGTAAAAAAACCCAAAAAAGACAAGAAGCCAAGCAAATAGTTTTTTTACTGAAATATAAATCAACCAATCAAGGGTAAACACCTCAAAGCCCTCTTCGAGAGCTTTTGTTTTTTTTGAAAGACAAACTTTTTTATCATTTTTGGTTTGACAAAATATTTATAATGATTAGTATATTTACAGGTATAGTTTACGATTTTGTAAAACTTTTTGTTCTTTGTGGCAATTTTGCCTTTAAAATTCATAATGTTAAAAGGGAGAATAATTATGAAAAAATTTCCTGTGGAAGATTCTGATTTTGTAATTTCCGGTTGGTGTGGAAAGAGACCAAAATGTGTTCAGGTTGCTATTAAATCTGAAGGAGTCGCGGTTCGCAACAGTAATGACACTAACAAAATTACTCTCTTTTTTAGTCACGAAGAATGGAGTGTTTTTGTAAAAGGTGTTAAGGGTAACGAATTCAATTCAACACCTTAATTTTTTACAGAACATCAATGAAGGGGGCTGTTCGGCAGTCCTCTTTTAATATATTATTTAAGATATGAAAAAAAATATTTACATAATTCCCGGATTGGGAGAAAGTTGCGATTTATTAAGATATAAAAAATTAGTAAAAGCTTTGCAAATTAACGGTTACGAAGTAAATTGCGTTAATCCTGATTGGTATAATCCTCTTTCGAAACAAGTTTTTCGAGTTGAAAAAGACGCTGTTGTTTGCGGTTTTTCTTTTGGCGCTGTTCTTGCTTATCTCATCGCAAAAAAATATCCTTGTCGCAAAGTCATTCTTGCATCTATCTCTCCAATTCATAAATTTTCTTTCAAGGAACTTGAAAAAGATTTCAGAAGAGATATTGCACCGAAACTTGGCAAAGAACTTGCCCAAAAAAGAGGCACAGAAATGGCAAAAGATATAAAAAATATAAAAATTTCTTTGAAAAGTTTAAAAACACCTTTTGTTACATTGGCAGGCGAAAAAGAAACGGAAATAATGCCGGCTGATTTTATTGTTCCTCAAGCAAAACATATTATGACCGATAAATATATAAATTGTATTCAAAAATTAGTTTAGGTTTTTGACAGAGTCATTTTTTAAAATATTTAAAACTCAATGATTAAATTTTATATTATCCCGGG
>JAHIOZ010000115.1 GCA_018894995.1 Patescibacteria group bacterium
ATATTCAAAATAAAAACACCGCACTTTGTGCGGTGTTTTTATTTTGAATATTTGAATTAGATAGTTAATTCAGCATCAATGTTTTCCAAGTCAGCATTTAAGTCATCTTCAATAGATGTTGTATCAATGTCGCTCAAATCAGTTTCAATATCGGCAACTTCTTCCACTACAGTTCCGTCTTCTGGTACCAAAGCTTCATCTGTTTTCTGTCCCCAGAAGTAAAATCCTCCAAGGATTATGATTATAACGATAATAATTGCACCTACCAATGACCCTTTTGATGACTTTTCGTCAATGGTTGGGTTGTTCCCCATGTTTTCTATATCCATATTATTTTTTTGTTTTATGACTCATTTTTGGTGAGTCTGTTAATAATTAATAATTTAAACCGTATTGTATATTATTTGTTTTAAAATTACAATTAGTTTTCTGTTGATGTGTCTGAGTTGTCGCCCGTTGTGGTTTCTTGTGTTTCTTGCTGAGTTCTTGTTCTAACCGAAGCTTTTATTGATTCAATAACATCGACTATGCTTTTGTGAGCTTCTTTTATTCCTTCTTTTGCAATATTTGCAACTTCTTTTGCGGATGTGAATGCTTCTCCCGGATTTTCCGAATCAGACGCACTATTAAAAGCATTTTTCATATTTTCTATTTTTTGTTGAGCTTCTTGAATTTTAACAGGGACTTTTTCCATAAGAGATTTTGCTTCTGTCATATCAAAACCTTTTCCTTCCATTTCTCCAATTCTTGTTTGAACTTTGTTTTTAACCGCAACAAGTTTTTCAAGTGTTTTTTCAAATCTGGAAACGATGCTGTTCGCAATTTTAGTAATTCTTTCTTTTAATTTTTCGTCCAATTTTTCTTTTCTAAGCTCCCTTTTTTCTTGTATTTGTTGAAGTTTTTCCTCTTTTCTTTCTTGCAATTGCTCTTTCTTTTCATTTATTTTTTCGACACTTTCTTCTTTTTTATTTTGGAAAATTTGTAATTTTGTTTGGATTCTTTCTCTTAAAGTTGTTTCTTCCGCATTGTTTTTTAGTTTTAGTTGTGTTTCTGCGGAAACATTGTTGCCTAAATTCATTTCTTGTTTTTGTTTTTGAATATTTGCTTTCGTTGGAGCTTGTGTGGTTGAAGTGTCTTCAGCAACAATTTCTTCTTCAGCAGATATGTTCGAAACATTCATTCCTGAAAACAAAAATGCGATAAGAATAAGAATTGAAATATTTTTTTTATTCATAATATTATTTAGTTATTTAATAATTTTGTTAGATTTTTCGAAGTCTAACCCCGTGTTGATTTTTTATAGTAAAAATCAACAAACGAGTAGTTTTTACTACTTACTTAAATTATATATAAAAGATATCTGTAAAGCTAGTTTTTGTTGTTGATAATTATCGTTTGTTTAAATTCTTCGTCGAAGACGAATTTCCCTTCGGGAAATTCATCACTTTTTGAAGTTAAGTAAGAAAAACACTACTCTTCTTTGTTTTTTTCATCCTTATTTTCTCCCTCTTTTTCTTTTGAATTTTCCTTGGTAGTTTTGTCTTCTTCGTTTTCATTGTCATCTTCCTCTTCTTCCCCACCAATTCCTTTAATATCTATTTTCCAACCGGTTATTTTAGCGGCTAATCTTACATTTTGACCTCCTTTCCCAATAGCAAGAGATAATTGGTCTTCTGAAACTCTCACAATGGCTGTTTTCTCATCTTCATTAATTTCAATACCCAACACTTTTGCAGGAGACAAAGCATCCTCAATATATTTTTGCGGGTCTTCTGACCATTCAATAATATCGATTTTTTCTCCTCCTAATTCGCTCATAATTGTAGAAACTCTAACACCTCTTTGCCCAACCATTGATCCGATTGGGTCAATGTGTTCGTCGTGTGAAACAACGGCCACTTTTGAACGAGAACCAGCCTCTCTCACAATCCCTTTTATTTCAACAATATTACTGGCGATTTCCGGAGTTTCAATTTCAAATAATTTTTGCAAAAATTGAGGATGAGTTCTAGAAAGTTTTAAAAATACACCTTTGGGAGTTTCTTCAACAGAATAAAGATAAGCTCTTATTCTTTCGCCTTGTTTGTATTTTTCGCTTCTGATTTGTTCTTCATAAGGTAGAATTCCAGTAGCTCTTCCCATATCAATAAAAATATTACCTTTTTCAATTCGTTGAACAGTCCCACTGATTATTTCTCCTTGTTTTGTGCCAAATTCTTGAAATACTGATGATTTTTCAGCTTCTCTTATTCTTTGGATGATTGTTTGTTTTGCTGTTTGAGCGGCAATTCTTCCAAAATCGTCTTTTGATTCCAACGGGAAAATTATTTCCTCATTTATTTCGGCGTTGGTTTTAATTCTTTTCGCATCTTCAAGCATAATGTGTTGCTCTGTGTTGAATCTGATTTTCTTTTCCTCTCCTTCTTCTAACACATCTTCTTCCTCAACTTCTTCTTCCGCCCCTTCCTCAATTTCCGGTTTTATCATTGATTCATCCACAATGATTTTAATTTGAGAAAATTCTGCTTTTCCTGAGTTTATGTCAAAATTAGCCTTAATAATTTGGCCTTTTTTACCGTATTCTTTTTTGTAAGCACTTGCCAAAGCCATTTCAATTGCTTCAATGACTTTTGCTCGCGGAATTCCTTTTTCCTGTTCCAGTTGGTCAAGAACAGCATGTATTGTTTTTAAGTCGAACATAATATTTTTCTTATG
>JAHIOZ010000136.1 GCA_018894995.1 Patescibacteria group bacterium
AGGCAGTAATTCCCCAAGGCGCTTCCATAGATTATCACGATCCTTATTGTCTTCGAAAATATTTCGGCGTTCAATACCGCGAATAATAACGTGGTGGAGCACACCAGGTGCGTCTAGTCGGGCTAATCTGGGCATGTGTATTTCCTACCACATCACCTTCATCATGTCAAGTTACTTATTTTCCTATGACCGTCCCCCATTTCTCACTTTTTTGCTCGTCTTGTTTTTTCTTGGAGTCTGTTAGGTTATGGACGTTACACTCCTCCACCCAACAACCTGGGAATGTTCTATTTTTTAAGCTTTTCTGCAAAAGACTTGACTTGCTTGGCCTATTTAGTATGATTTAGTTGACTGTTCAATGACCTATTGGACAAAATCGAAAAAGAACTTTTGACCTCCCTAATGCTGGTCATCACCGGATTTCGTTATTGGGCCTCACAGGTGTAATATTGTCATGATGGATGATCGATGGATTTCAGTTGAAGAGACTGCAGCCTACTTGGGTGTCAAGCGGGATACAATCTACAAATGGATTGACCGAAGGAAAATGCCAGCACACAAAGTTGGACGGCTATGGAAATTCCGAAAGGAAGAGGTTGATGAATGGGTGAAGTCGGGCGGAGCCGGCGAGAAGGATGATGAAAACCAACGCTCCATGAGAGACACGTCGAGATAACAATGGCGGATACAGGGAACAAAGGTCATCGACAACGGTTGCGGAACCGCTTCGCGAGTGGAGAGGAAAGCTCCCGCTCAGAGGGAGCCCTACTTGAGCTTCTGCTGACCTATGCAATCCCGCAAAAGGATGTTCAGCCGCTCGCCAAGCGACTGCTCGCAGAATTCGGTTGCCTCTCATCCCTGCTGGTGACCCCGATGGAAAAGCTCTGTCAGAGCGATGGTATGAAGGAAAACAGCGCGGTCCTTCTCAAGCTGGTTGACTGGATTCGCCAACACCATGGTCCTAAAAGACCCGGTAAAGAAACGGTCAAGACCCCGACCCAAGCCACCCTTTTCGAGGTCATATCTTCCGAAAAGACGGAACAACCGGTCTCAGGGGTGGCTGAGCCCCGCCGTGAAAAGGTGATACCCAGACGCGGCACCGAAATGTTTGGTAAGGCAGTGCTCAAGGAGGCCATCCAGATTCTGCCAAGTCTTCCGGACAGCGAGTCCCTGGATGAGATACGCTCCTTCCTCCGGGCCAAGCTCCATTTCAGCGGAGAACAGACCCGGCACCGTTACGCCAATTACATTACGCGCAGGATGTTCCCGAACGGCTATGCGGACGGTCCCTTGCGTTCGTTTGCCAAGGCCTTCCCGAATAGCCAGGAACTGCGGGATGTATGCTTTTACCGTTTCCTGCAGTCCGAACCGCTCGAAGTGGAGGTCATCGAGGACCTTATCCTTCCAAACCTCGGAACCGGTCGGTTGAGCCGTGAGCGCATTCGAACGCGCCTATCCGAAAAATTCCCTGAGGCGCGCAGCATCGTGGACTGCGGGAAGGCCATCGTGGACGCCCTCACCGCCGCCGGCATCGCCAAGGCCGACCGAACGAAGATCAGTTTCGCCTATCGGGAGATTCCCGTAGCGTCCTTCGCCTTTGTTCTGCACAGTGAGTTCCCCGAATCGGGCATGTACGACATTCGCAAGCTTGAGGAAAACCGCATGATCCGGGCCATGCTCTGGAATCCGGAGCGGATACTGCATGCCCTCTACGAGTTACGCAACCAGGGGCTCATCAGCAAGATCTCGGAGATCGATAACATTCGCCAGTTCACGACAAAGCACACGCTCGCCGGAGTCGTCGAGCAGATCGTCTCCGGGGGGAAAAAGGCATGAAGTCCACCGAAATCATCGAAGCCCTTCGTCAGAAGCTTACGGTGCCCGGCGGGAGGCATCTATATGGCGTTCTGGGCACCTACGGCCAGCTCGACGGTTTCGCCAAGAAATTGCGGCAAGCCAAGACCACGGACGGGGATCCTTTCCCCAAATCTGTCAACGTGAACCGGGGCATCCTGGACACCATACCGGACGACGAGTTCAAGCAGCTCGCGGAAAACGAAGCCAAGCGGCCCGAACCCACGGCCGCCCACGTGGCCAGGGCCTTCGAGCGATTTCTACGTGCGAACCTCACCGGCAAGGGCATCCTGGTTCTGTCCAATCTGGAGATGCTCTTTGCCTATCACATCGAGCTGAACCTGCTTCGGACCATGGCGGCGGACGAGGACCGGGTGCTGCTCCTGTTGCCGGGCCGGAGGTCGCACGGCCGGATCATCATGTTTCACGAAATGGACGAGGGCCTGCATGCGCTGAGTTCGTCAGGGCAGGCAGGCGAATACACGCTGCCCACGAACCTGATAGCCGAAAACCATCTCTGGGAGAGTAGGGAATAACCATGGCCAAAAAATACGATCCTCAAGCCGGAAATCTCTTCAGGAAGCACATCTCCAAGAATCCGATGGACTATTACTCTGGCGATAAACACAATCCAGGTCTTGCTCACTTTGTGGAAAGCCATCGTAGGGATTCTGGCAAGAAGCACAGTACCAAGGCTCCTTCCATCGGTCAAATCATGACTTCTCGTGGAGGCTCTCTCGGTTCAGCAGTATATGACCAACATAGCTATTGGTCAAAGAAGGCATATGGAGGTATCGAGACGTATATCAATGGGTTCACACAGAGAGGGGATCTCATTCTCGATCCTTTCTGTGGTTCAGGCGCTACTCTTATTGTAGCAGCCGCTCTTGGCAGGAATTCGATTGGAATTGACTTGTCACCATCTGCGACTTTCATATCTGCCGGCTATCTCGCCAGGGTTGATAGCTCTCAATTGCTTACCACGGGCACGAAAATATGCGAGTTGGTGCGCAAAGCATATCCAGATGCGTATTGCCTCAACACGCATGAAGTAAAAGCCTTTGTTATTTCTGATACTTGTCGCTGTCCTCGTTGCCTTGCGGAAATCGCCGTTTTCTTCCTAATAGACGATGAAGATGGTCAATACTGCCCAAAATGCAAACAAGAACGTATATCTACCAATAAGCGGAATGTCGATTGGCTTGGCGAGAGAACTGTAGATGTTGTCGGTTTAGACATAGATGGTGAATTCCCCAGCACGCTATATCGTCATGTTGAAGCCGAGAAAATCAGAAACTCACTTCTGAATGCGCCTATTCCAGAATCAATTCAGAGAATGGGGCGACTTGCGACGCTTGGAATTAAAACCGCTGGACAGCTTTTCTCTGATCGTAGCGTAATCATTCTAAACGCCCTAAGGACGAAGATACTTGAAGCCCCCGATAATCTCAGGTTGCCTCTTTCGTTTGTCTTCTCATCAGTCCTTTTAAACGCCTCTCGAATGTATAGAGTGCGCGAACGTGGCGGTGGCGGCCCTGCTGGAAACTATTTTGTCCCATCGATTCGGAGAGACAATAATCCACTCATTCTCTTTACAGAGAAATTGCGCGAGATCACCTATGCGAAGGAATCATGGAATAGGTTTGACGATATTGGCGAAGTGATTCTATCCACACAGAGTGCCGAAGATCTTTCTGAAATTCCGTCCAATTCTATTGACTACGTATTCACCGACCCACCTTACTCCGACAAAATGCCATATGGAGCACTCAATACAGTATGGGAGGCTTGGCAGGGTTTTGACCGGGCTTGGCTAACGGATGAAGTGATTGGAGATCGATGGGAAGTAGGAATGCGTGCAGCCATAAAAGAAGTGTACCGAGTCCTTAAGCCAGGCCATTGGATCAGCCTTTGTTACCACGACACAAGCGAAGGTACTTGGGGCCTTGTGCAGGACATATTTGCCGAGATCGGGTTCTTAACCGATCAGGCGGCCGCAAGCCTTCATATTGACACATCCCAGAGGTCTATGCAGCAAAGGAAAGCTGATAAAGTGATCAAGCGTGACCTCGTCATAAATTTCCGCAAGCCTGAACTTGGCGAACTGACAGCAACAATAACTATCACTGGTGAGGAAGACGCCAGCACCTTTAATGAAAAAGTCCGTCAGATTATCCGCGATTACATCGATACGAATCCTGGAAGCACTAAGGACCGCATCTACGACGAGGTTGTGAGCCTCATGGTCCTCAGTGGCCAAATGGAAGCGTATGACTTTAGCGAAATCTTGGGGCAGGTGGCTGAAGAGGCGAAAGTTCAAGGGGAAAAGGGTCAAAGCGGAAGATGGTACCTCAAGGAGACCGGGCTTGCGGTGGCGGACGCCGCCGAGGTCGCCCGTGAGGATACGGCAGCCGAGAAGATCGGAGCATTCATCAAGGGACATCTCAAGAAACACCTGGGAGATGAAGGGGTCCACTACAGCGATCTCTTCGAGCATTACATCTACGCGGTGAAGGAAAAGCCGCGGCGTCAACTGGCCGAATTCCTTCCGGACTATTTCTATAAGACCGAACAGGGCACCTGGCGGCTTCCTATCTCCGAGGAGGAGGAACGCGCCAAGCGCGAGGCCCGGGTCAAGGGCCTGGGCCGGCGGGTCAAGCGCTACTTCGCCCAGCTCGAACTGGGTGCAGCCATTCCCGAGAAAGAGCGGCCAAACGACGCGACGCTTGCCGAGTGGATACGCCACTGCAAGCGGGCCGGGCTTTATGAACAGGGCAAGCTCTTATACGAGAAGGGCGGGCTCAACCCTGACAACCTCCCCGAGGAGGCCATGGTCAACGTCGAGGAAGATTACCAGGTTTGCGCGCGGATGCTGGCACGCGAATCAAAAGAGCCCAAGCGTCGCGGCAGAAAAAAAAAGGAGATATGATCCATGGCCGATGACCTTTTCACCAATAGGAAGAACCTGAACGAGATCTGCACGGTCCCGGACAAGATCATTTCCGTGTATTCGCTGGAAAAGCATGTCTGGGCCGACTCGAACTCCGAAGTCAGCCGCAAGGCCCGCAAGCCAGAGATTAAGACCATCGAGGAGTTCCAGATTGATCCGGTCCGGCCATTCCTCACGGACATTTTGCGCAACATGGCCGCCCCCTGGAAACCCGAACGCAGGGACAATCCCGTTGGCCAGGGGTATTGGATTCAGGCCGAGTTCGGGTCCGGCAAATCACATCTGCTCTGCTGCCTTGCCACCCTGGCTCTGGGACGTAAGGAAGCCTGGGAGATCGTCAAGAAGAAAGAGAACGCCTCCGGCCGCGGCAAACGCGAGTCCCTTTTCCGTTTCTGGGAGGAGGGCCTGGAGGCGAAAAGCGGCAAAGGCACCAAAGGCATCTTTGTCATTGTCAAGACGCTGGTGGGTGCAGGCAGCGGGACGGTGGGCCTGACCGATAAGGGCCGGCGGTTCTCCGAGTACATCTTGGATGCTGCCAAGGAACAAATACAGGTCGAGCTCGGCAAAAACATCTCCTTGTATCCAGTTGAGCTGTTGGCCAACCGGTTTATTGCCGAAGACCTGGAACGCTATCGGAAAGACCTGGCCAAGTTCCTGCGCGACCCGAAGTTCTTTGACGAAGACGAATTCGAAGAAGTTGACGAATTCATCCGCACCATCCAACAGAATAAAACCCCGGAGTATAAGCGGAGCTGCGGCAACAAGCTCTGGCGTTTCTATACCGAGTATTTGAAAGTTCAGCCGCAAATCGCCGCCGAGACCGAGGACATCCTCAAGCACATGACGGAGACCATCCTGGCCGAGGGGTATAGTGGCATTCTGCTGGTGTTGGACGAGGTGTCGCTGTTCATGAAGAACCGGGACGAAGATCAGCGGACCGACGACGAGAAGACCCTGGTCGTGCTATCGAACCGCCTGGCGAAGATTCACAATCTGCCCGTCTGGACGGTCTGCGCGGCTCAGCAGGCCATCGAGAGCAAGATGGGCGTCAAGAACATCATCGCCGACGATCGGTTGAAGCTGGTCAAACTGCTGGAGGAGGACAAGGACTACTACGATATCGTTCTCGCCCGCGTGCGGGAGATCAAGGACCCGGCAGCCATCAGCAATTACTACCTCCATTACAAGCGGGGATTCACCTGGCCCAACAGCATCGGCGAACCGGACTTCCGCCACTTCTTCCCGTTCCATAAACCCGCCATCGAGGTCTTGCGGGGGATCACCTACGAACTAACCACGACCCGCTCCGCGATCCACTTCATGCACCAGACTCTCAAGCACCAGATCAAACAGAAGGGCCGCGAGCTCATTCGTTTGTGGGAGCTATTCGACGAAGACGTACGATACGAAGAGGACCCGAGCGGGGTCCACGCGGGTCTGGTGGCCATCAAGACGAGACGTGAGACGGATTACCGGGCTTATGAAGCATGCAAGCGGCAGATCGACGGCTTGACGAAGGGTTATCTGAAGGTGCATCGCGACAAGGGCGTCAAGGTTATCCAGACACTCTTTCTCTATCATATCGCCCGCACCCGCCAGCAGGGCATCACACCGGAGGAGATCGCGAACTCGGTGCTCATCGAGCGGGACGCCGACGCCAATCCGGACGAGAACAACCAGCATTACGAAACCATCGCCGACAACCTCAAGAAGGAACTGCGGCAGATCGTCCAGGCCTTTGACGATGAGAAGCGGCCGAGATACCGGTTTGACCCCGTCTTCAGTGGGGTGGACCCCAGGGACGAGTTCGGAAAAGCCCGCGACGAAGCTGAATCCAATGAGGCCATGCAGAAAGAAGCCTGGGACCATCTTCTGGCGCTCGACGAATGGCCGGTACGAACGCGTCAGATGACCATCGATCTATCCAGCGGCGTTCGATCCACCTTCCGGAATATCGCACCGTTCGTTGCGCAGTGGGAGGACCGAGGGGCTATCCGCTCCGGAGATCAAAACCTGAACTTGGTCTGGCAGGGACGGCAGATAACCGGCCGGGTAGGAATGCGCGATCTCGGGCGAACGTTCTCCGAAAACCAGGTCTTGCCCGCCATTGAAAGCGACCAAACAGATTTTGATTTTGCCGTATACATTGGCACGCGGAACATAGCGGATGCCTCCGTGGTCAAGCTGATCGAGAGGCGGAAAGACCCACGAGTCATTCTCTGGACACCGGCTGAGTTAACTCAGGAGGAACGGGACCGACTCATCGACTTTACCGCTTACCGTAAGCTCATATCCGACTGGCAAGGCAAGGAAACCGAGGATGCCGTCACGGTGGTCAACTGGGTTTCCAATGCGCTCCAATCCGATCTTGCCAGGATCGTGAAGATCGTGGACAACAGTTATACCCGGGGCCGCGTCGACGCTCTGAACAACACACAGATGGATTTTCGCGTGGCCGGCGAACTGGCGGCCATCCTTACGCCGTTGGTGGATCGGGTGCTCACTGCCGCTTATGTATCCAGGGACATCAAGTTTGATCCGCCGTTCATATTCCGCAAGGAAGAGGGCGTC
>JAHIOZ010000116.1 GCA_018894995.1 Patescibacteria group bacterium
TGAAAAACAAAGTTTTTCAAAAAACTAAAAAATGGTGTCATGCTCGCGAAGACGGATTTTCCTTTGGAAAATCCATCGACGAAATGCCAAAGGCATTTCGTCTCTGCGAGCTTCGGAGCAATAGCAGAGAAGCGTGGCAGTCCAGAGTAATAATGTTAGTTATAGATTTTAATGAGTTTGATATTTATAAGTGTGAGTGGTTACTTTTTTTTCTATTTAACATGGATACAAAATAATTTTAAAACTCCGTCGCGAAACGGAGTTTTTAGTTATAAACAAAAATACCGATTTACTGAGGAAATAATTGTGATACAATATATATTATTGTTGTCTTTATGGGTATTTTAAACGATTGGTCAAGAAAAATATTTTTTGGTGACAAGAACGACCGTTCCGGCGCTGTTTTCAGTGTTTCTAAAAAATCCAATTCGCAAAAAATTAAAAAAACAAAGTCTATGAATTCTTTGGATATTTTAAAATCGCAACTGGAAATTCCTCCTAAAATAGAAACAGAAACTAAATTTAAAACAAAAACTAAAATTCCAGCAACCAAGAAACCCAAAGTTGATTCTTTTATTGTAAAAAAAGTTAAGAAAAAAATATTAAAAAAAGAGCCGGTAAAGAAAATTGCCAACAAAAAAACAGCAAAAAAAGTTGTTAAGAAATCGGATTTTTCTGTAAAAAAATTTGAGGGCAACCCGATTATCAGACCCGGTGAAAAAAACAGATGGGAATCAAAAGCCACTTTTAATCCAGCGGTTTTGCATGCCGAAGGAAAAATTCATCTTTTGTACCGAGCTATGGGAGACGGGGATATTTCTGTTTTGGGGTATGTGTCCAGCAAGGATGGTTTCACTATGAGTAAGAGATTGGACAACCCGGCATTTTTTAGCGCGAATACTCACCAAAGACCAAAAAAAGGAGCCAAATCAAAAGTGCCTCCGATTTCTTATGTTTCGGGTGGGGGACTAAACGGCGGTTGCGAAGATCCGAGATTAACTTTGATTGAAGGCAAAGTATATTTAACTTACACCGCTTTTGACGGTTGGGGTTCGTTGAGAATGGCTCTGTCTTCAATCAGTTTGAAAGATTTTTTAAAGAAAAAATGGAATTGGGAAAAACCGATTTTGATTTCTCCTCCGGGACAAATTCATAAGAACTGGGTTCTTTTCCCGGAGAAGGTGGAAGGGAAATTTGCAGTTCTTCACAGTATCAGTCCTGAAATTTTAGTGGATTATTTTGAAGATTTGAATTTTAAAGACGGCAAGTATATTGAAAGTTATTATGATGGGAAAGTTAATGACAAAAATCGTTGGGATGACCGCGTTAGAGGGGCGGGACCTCCTCCTATTAAAACCAAGGAAGGGTGGCTTTTGATTTATCATTCAATGGACAGTCGTGACCCGGATAAGTATAAAATGGGAGCGATGCTTTTGGATTTGAAAGACCCGCAAAAAATTCTTGTCAGAAGCAAAGAACCGTTTTTGGAACCGGATATGCATTATGAAAATGAAGGATGGAAATCCGGGGTGTCTTATTGTTGCGGGGCGACTGTAAAAGATGGGCAACTTTTGATTTATTATGGAGGGGCGGATAAATTTTCTTGTGTCGCTACCGCCGATATGGATAAATTTTTGGAAACTCTCATCAAGACAGGAAAGCCGAAAGTTAAGAAGGTGAAGAGAGAAAGTTTAAAAAAGATTAGCAGTTAATTTTTTTAAGAAAAATTTAATGAGGGTGGGGGATTTTTTAAATAACCCATGTTAAATACCGTTCAAGATTTTTTCTATTTTTAAAAAACAAGTTTTTTAAAAATAGAAAAAATCTTGAACGGTTCAAATTTCTACGAAATTTGATTTAACAGGGTAATATTTTTCTAATTCACTTGCCTTAACAAATTTTGAAAAATTTGTTAAGGCTTCGCTCATAAGAAAAATATTATGTTTGAATTCAATCGGTCAGAAGAAAATCCAATTTTAATTCCCAACAGCAAAAATTTTTGGGAAGCAGAGGCAACCTTTAACGGTTGCCCTGTTGTTGATGGAAAAAAAATACATTTTGTTTTTAGAGCGCTTTCTCCTTCCAACAATTCTTCCATCGGTTATTCTTTGAGTTCTGACGGAGTCCATTTTAAAAAACACCGGCAATTTATAAAGCCGGAATATGATTGGGAAAAATACGGTTGCGAAGATCCAAGAGTGACAAAACTTAACGGAAAGTTTTATATTTTTTATACCGCTTTGTCCACATTTCCATTTTCGGCTGACGGAATTAAGGTCGGTTTGGCAATAACGAAAGATTTCAAAAAAATTGAAAAGCATCCGGTCACTCCTTTCAATTCCAAAGCGATGACACTTTTCCCTAAAAAAATTAACGGGAAAATGGTGGCAATTCTTTCTGCAAATACCGATAGACCTCCGTCCGGCACTTATATCGCTTATTTTGACAAAGAGTCTGATATTTGGTCGCCGGAATATTGGGAAGAATGGTATGCCAATTTGAATTATCACGAAATCCCTTTGACAAATTCTCCTCAAGACCATGTGGAAATCGGAGCTCCTCCCATTAAAACAAAAGACGGGTGGCTTTTGTTGTATTCTTACATTCAAAATTATTTTTCTGAAGAAGAAACAGTTTTTGGAATTGAAGCAGTTCTGCTTGATTTGGATAACCCCCAAAAAGTGATTACAAGAATCAGAAGACCTTTGCTTGTTCCCCGAGAAGAATATGAAAGATACGGAATGGTGCCGAATATTGTTTTTCCTTCCGGGGCTTTTGTAAAAAGAGGTAAAATATATTTGTATTACGGGGCGGCTGATACAGTGTGTTCTTTGGCGATTGGAAATTTAAAAGATTTGATGAAAGAATTGTTGGCTACTCGCATAATTCAGTTGGAAAGGTATGCCAAGAATCCGATTTTAAAACCTTCTTTAAAAAATGATTGGGAGAACAAAGCGGTTTTTAATGCCGGAGTTTTGTATGAAGACAAAAAAATTCATATTTTTTATCGGGCATTGTCTCACGATAATACTTCTGTAATAGGGTATGCGACAAGTACAACCGGTTTTAATATAAAAGAAAGATTTGATAAGCCGGTTTATGTGCCAAGAAAAGATTTTGAAAATAAACAAATCCCCGGGGGTAATTCCGGTTGCGAAGACCCAAGACTCACTAAAATAGGGGATACTGTTTATATGTGTTATACAGCTTTCAATGGAAAAGATTTTCCTCGTGTCGCGCTTACTTCAATTTCATACAGCGATTTTATAAAAAGAAATTGGAATTGGTCTGAGCCGATATTGATTTCGCGTCCCGGAGTGGATGACAAAGATGCTGTTATTTTCCCCAGAAAGATAAATAATAAATATGTTATTTTGCATCGCCCCAATGCTAAAAGTATTTGGATTGATTTTGTTGATGATTTAAAATTTGGAAATGACAAATGGTTGGGTGGTGTGGTTTTGTTGGAGCCTCGTGAAGAAAACAGAGACAATAAAAGAATTGGAGCCAATGGGCCTCCCATTGAAACTTCCGAAGGTTGGCTTTTGCTTTATCATGGGCTTTCAAAATCTGACGGTAAATACCACTTATGGGCGTCTTTGCTTGATTTAAACGACCCGACCAAAGTGATTGCGAGAAGCAAGTTTCCCATTCTTGAAGCGGAATTGTCTTACGAAAAAAACGGAATTGTAAAAAATGTCGTTTTTTCAAACGGAGCGATTGTCAAAGGAGACAAATTATTTGTTTATTACGGAGGATCCGACAAAGTTTTAGGGTTGGCAACAATCAAACTTTCCAAATTGTTAAAAAGTTTAACGGATTTGAAGAAATAAATTTAGCAATTTTCAACTCGTCCGTAGTCATCATCAAACCTCACTTCGTCGTTTTCATCAAATTCTCCAAAGGCAATTTCCAAAATTTCCGCGCTTGAATCGTTGGCTGATATTCTGTGTTTGGTTTCTTTTGGGACGAAAAATTCGTCCCCGGTTTTTGCTTCAGTTTTTTCTTCGCCGATTTGAATGGTTGGATTTCCCGAAAGCACTTTCCAAAATTCTTCTCGGTTGTGATGAAGTTGCAAACTTATTTTTTCACCTGCTTTAACGGTGATAATTTTGACGGTTGCTTTTTCGTTTTTCGTGAATTCTTTAAATTCACCCCAAGGTCTTTTTTCTGTGTAAAAATTCATTTTTTTAATTGTTAAGTTTTGAGTTACGAAAGTTTGGATTGTCGCGTTTCTTCGCTATGCTACGAAGCTCGTAAAGACGAATTTTTGATTTCCGAAGGAAATTCGTCGACGAATCGCCTTTGGCGGTTCGTCTTTGCAAGCGATTTTTTCAGAGCAAAATTTTTTAAATGAAAAAGTGACAACTTTTTCATTTAAAAAATTTTGCTCTGAAAAAATCGCGTGGCAATCCAGGTGTTTCACAATTCAAAATATTAAATTGATAATTTTTTGGTTATTTGATAATTTGTATTTTGAAAATCGTTTACCCCCCGCACCTTTCATCTCCTTACAGGAGACGAAAGGTGCGGGGGTTTGGAATTCAGAGTTTATTATTTATAATTTTTTTTCAAATATTTCTTCAAAAACTCTTTTGTTTCTTCCGGTCCGGATACTTTTTTTATATGAACCCCTGTTTCTGTTGCCGAGTAATCGTTTCCTCCTTTGAATATGGCATTTCCGATAAAAATAATTTTGTTTTTTGGAATTGAGAGAAGGGCAGACACTTTGTTTATTCCGTAAGCCTTGTCTATTCCTTTTCTTCTTATATCTATTGAGGTTGATCCTCCGATACTGATTTCAAATTCAGCCAAATCTTTATCAACCATTTCTTTTATTTTTTTTCTTTTTTTGTAATCCGGATCCCAAACTTTTTTCAATTCTATCGGGGCTTTGTCTCCGAGAGCCGAAAAAGTTATTTGCCCCTCGCGGTCTTGAATTTGTTTCCCAAAAATTTTTTCAGGTTTTAAAAAATCATTTTCCGAAATAACTTTTTTCAGAGTATCAATTATTTTTTCTTTTTCTTTTTTACTTAAATTGTCGTCATAAATTTCTTCCCATCTTTTTTTTTCAAGAGTGTAAAAACTGCCTCCGGTTAACGGCACGATGTAAAGATTTTTTAAATTGGCAGAAGGCGAGAGCCGGTCAATAACTTGTTTTTTGAATTGGGGAAAATCGGCTCCGGAAATAATGGCAACCTTTTTTTGTTCCAAAAGTTTCTCGGTTAAATTTGCCATCTCGCTATCCATATCGGATCTGCTTTCAACCAAAGTTTCGTCCAAATCAAAGAAAAATAATTCAAATTTATTCATTGGATACATTATATATGATTATCTGTAAGTTTTGTAGTTAATTTCGTTTTTAAGCAACAGTTTAATTTTTTTATTACTTATCACCGACTACTTTGTCCCCCGCACCTTTCAAAAAAAGGGGTGAGGGTTTATACTTTAAACACATTTCTATTATAGTTATAGTTCAGTGGACTTGTTTTGATAGCAAACAATTCAAACAAATATTATGCTCCCATAGTTTAATGGATAGAATGCGACTTTGCGGAAGTCGTGATCCAAGTTCGATTCTTGGTGGGAGCACAAATTAGCAGAACAAAATTGTTTGCACTCAATTTCAACGGTCATAAAAATTGAGTGCAAATTTAAAAATGTTTTGTCACTTTGTATGACCAAGGTTCCTCGTGGTTTTCTTCTTTTAAATATTGATTTAAAAATTCGTTGACATTTTTCGTGTCAGTGTCTCCAAGTGGAACCGTAATAAACGGCATAAAATGTTTTTTTGATTTTAAAATAATTCTTGGAAATTCGTCCTCTATAATTTTGAATGATTCCAGATTTTCAAAAAGATATTTTTTCCCGTAAATTATTATTCCTTCCGAATCAATTTCGTAACTTATCAGCCGTGGTTTTTTCACCGCTTGGATTGATAAGGTAAATGCTGAAATAAAAATAAGGATTGCAAACAGCATACTGTTGTAAATTACAGAAGTTACTATTATTCCAATTGAAATAATCCACAAAGCCCAAAACCAGTCGGGACTTTTGTGAAAATATTCGTATTCAAGAGCTTTCCATTTGATAATAAAATTTTCATTTTCCATAACTATAGTATAGGGGAAAATGTAGAAAGTTGAAAGGTAAACATACCAATATACGAATGATGCAAATAATACGAATAGATACGAATAATTAAAATTTTTAAATACTTGACGATTAATTATTATGGGTATATACTTATAATAGGCAATAAAGGTCGAATTACCGACAATTATTAATTTTAAATAAAATAATAATATGCCAAATTTAGATAAAACCGGTCCATTAGGACAAGGAGAGGGAACTGGTAGAGGTTTAGGCTCTCGTGGTGGCGGATATGGTCAGTGTTGCAGAATGGGAGGGTATGGTTTTCGAAGATTTATTTCTCCAAAGAATGAACTTGTTGCTTTGGAAGAATATGAAAAAATTCTTGAAGAAGAATTGGTTGCAGTTCGTGAGGAGAAAAAATTTTTTAAGGATCGGCAAAAATAGTAAAAGAAGGCACAGGACTCGACTTTTTTTGAAGTCGGGGCTTTCTTTTTGGGAAATAATATTAGTATATTACATAAGTAAATAAACAATTTATGCCAAGACCGAGACTTTGCAGACAAATTAGATTTAATCCAAATATAACTTATTTTAAACCTCAAGGTGTTCCAATGAGGTTTTTGGAAGTTGTTGAATTAAGTCTTGAAGAAATTGAAGCTTTAAGATTAAAAAATTTAAAAAATTTGGATCAAGTTGAATGTGCTGAGAAAATGAAAACATCACAAAGTACTTTCCAAAGAATTCTTTCTTCCGCTTATAAGAAAATATCCACTGCTTTGATAGAAGGAAAAGCCATAAAAATTAAAAAATGATTTAGCTTGAAAAAAGTATTAAAAAAAGCTAAAGTTAAGCATTCCTTGATAAAGTCAATTTCTTTAAACAAATAACGGAGAGGTGGCAGAGTGGTCGAATGCACCAGTCTTGAAAACTGGAGTGCGGGAAACTGTACCGTGGGTTCGAATCCCACCCTCTCCGCAACAGCAAATTATAATACCGATTGAGGTATTAGTATTTGATGCCTTGACGAAGATTGGGGGAGGGATTCGAAACGAGCGAATATATTTTTCTGTAGCGAAGCGAAAGAAAAATTTGAGCGAGCGGGTCAGCGAGTTCTTAGTAAAAATGAGTTGAAGTGAAACGGAAACGAAATTTTTACTTAGAACTGGAAGACGAATCCCACCCTCTCCGCAGTGAGATTTATTTATCGGAAGACCCGAGTGCCTTCTGAAATAGGTTTAAACAAAAAACCTATTGAATCATTCTTTGGTCATATGAAAGATGATATTGATTACAAAGATTGTAGAAGTTTTGAAGAATTAAAAGAATTGATTGATGGATATATGAATTATTATACCATCCCCAATTAACCTCTTAACTGCTCCAATATCCAATCATACCCCAAAAGCTTTTTCATCGCGGTAACATCGTCCGCCAACGCTTTCAATTTCTTTTCAATGACAACCTCTTGCTCCTCAATCGTTTTAAATATTTGATTGGCAGTCGCTCTGCGCAATTCTTCAAAAAA